>JBMOEP010000413.1:0-2044 GCA_049314675.1 Phenylobacterium sp. | reverse complement strand
AGCACGGCGGCGACAAGGCGGTCCTCGACCTCCGCCACACGGGTGATGGGCGCGGCCCGGGTGGCGACAGGCGTGCGACCCGGGGGCTTGCCGACGATCCGACTGACATCGAGGTCCCCGTAGGCCGCAAGCTCCAGGGTCCTCGGGATGGGAGTCGCCGACATCGACAACAGATGGACACCCTCACCCTTGTCCAGGAGGCGCTGGCGTTCCCCGACACCGAAGCGGTGCTGTTCATCAATGACGGCCAGGGCCAGGCGAGCGAACTTCACCTCGTCCTGGAAGAGGGCATGGGTGCCCACGGCGACCCCGGCAGAGCCGTCGGCGAGCCTCTGAAGCTTCTCACGGCGCCCTGGCCCCCGGTCCCGGCCTGTGAGCAGTACGACGCTGATGCCCTGGGCCTCCATCGGACCCGCCAGGGTCTCGAAGTGCTGGCGCGCAAGGATCTCCGTTGGCGCCATCAGCACGCCCTGGGCGCCGGCTGACGCAGCGTCCCCCAGGGCCAGCATGGCCACAACCGTCTTGCCCGACCCGACGTCGCCCTGGAGCAGACGGCTCATCCGTATTCCGCCGCCCAGGTCCGAACGGATATCGCCCAGGGCCGAGTTCTGGTCGGGCGTCAGGCGAAAGGGCAGGGCGGCCTCGATGCGCCCGGCCAGTGCGGACCCGGGGAGCCTGGGCGCAGCGCCCGAGCGCCGATGCGAGCGTCTTTGGGCCATGGCCAGCTGGTGGGCGAGGAGTTCATCGTAGGCCAGCCGGCTGCGAGCCGCGGACGCCGGGGACAGGTCGGCCTCTGATGACGGCGCATGAAGCCTGCGCAGGGCGTCCAGCCAGGCCGGAAAGCCCCGTCCGGCCTGCCAGGCCGGGTCCTGCCATTCGGGCAGGTCCGGAGCGCGCTCCAGGGCGGCCAGCGCAAACCTGCGGACAAGCCTCGGCGCCAGCCCCCCGCCTGCCGGATAGACCGTTTCATGCTCGGGGATTTCGCTGGCCCGGGTCTCTTCGACCACATAGTCAGGATGGACCATCTGGAGGTCGAGGCCGAAGCGTTCGACCCGGCCCGAGACCAGGCGCCGGGCTCCCACCGGCAGGCGGGCCTCGATCCCGCGGGAGGCGTTGCCGAACCAGACCAGGTCAATCCGACCGGTCTCGTCCTCAGCCCGGATCCGCAGAGGCTGCTGGGGGCTTCGGGGACGCAGGTGCTCTGTGACGGTCACCCGAAGGGTTGCCACCTCCTCAGGGCGAACCTCCACGATGGCCAGGCTTGGACGCTGGATAAGGCCATGCGGCGCCAGGAAGAGAAGATCCCGGACCAGGGGCCCCGCTATGTGCTCCAGCGCCGGCGCAATCCGGGCCCCAACACCCTTGAGGCTGGTGATCGGCGCAAAGAGAGGGAACAGGATCTCAGGCCGCATGGGTCCTTTTCCGGGCGCCGCTGGCCAAGACGGCCATCGCGCACTATACCCGCGCCGTCACATGTCTATCCATGATGAAACGCGCCTGAAGAGGCTGTCCTTCCGCGCCTGGCGGCGGGGGTTCCGCGAGGCCGACCTTATCCTCGGCCCGTTCGTGGACGCGCATGCCAGCGGTCTCAGTCCTGAGGGCCTCGATGCCCTGGAGTTCCTGTTGTCCTACCCTGACCAGGACCTCTACGGCTGGATCATCCAGCGGGAGCCTCCGCCGCCAGAAGTGGATTTGGAGATCCTTGGGCGGATCCAGGCTTTCAGGGAAACAGTATACCAGCTCCCAGGGGACGTGCGTGGCAGCTGACGTCGGGGCCGGACCCGGCCCGGCGGACCTTCGGCGCCTTGCGGAGGATCCCGGGCGTCTCGATGTCACCGGTGCGCCAGAGGGTTTCGACGCCCTCGTCATGGCCGACCTGATCCGGCGCCGGAAGGCTCCGGCCCTGTTCATCGCCAGGGACAGCGCACGCCTGTCGGCATTCGTCGATGCGTTCCGGTTCTTCGGCCAGGGGATCGAGGTCCTCGAAATACCGTCCTGGGACTGCCTGCCCTATGACCGTTCCGGACCGTCTGGGGGCGTGTCC
>JBMOEP010000412.1:0-2047 GCA_049314675.1 Phenylobacterium sp. | reverse complement strand
AGGGTCGAGTCCTGAGGCGCCACATCGACACCCGGGACCCTCCCGGAAGCGTAGGCCGCGTCCTCTCAGGTGGGATCAAATGAACCGGACGATTCGGCATCGGCCGCTGGTCGCCTTCACCCTGGGGCTTGCCTCCGCCTTCGGCGTTTCCGACGCCCTGGCCGGCCCGGCCTTCGCAAAGCGGCTGGAGATGCAGGGCTTTGCCTTCGACATCACGGCAACCAACGAAGGTTCCATCAACACGCTCCGGATCGTTCCGACTGGGCTCAAACAGCCGACCGCGCCGATCACGTCCGAGATCGAGGGCACCGTCTCAGGGGCGGAGATCGACGACCTCGACGCCAACGGCTTTCCCGAAATCTACATCTACGTGACCTCTGCCGGCAGCGGCAGCTACGGCAGCCTGGTGGGCTACGCGGTCAACAAGGGAAAGTCCGTGACCCCGATCTACCTGTCGCCCGTCGCGGACTCCCCGACCCTGTCCAAGGGCTATATGGGCCACGATGAATTCGCCGTGGTCGAGGGCACCCTGATCCAGAGGTTCCCGATCTATCGCGAGGGGGATGCCAACGCCCGCCCCTCCGGCAAGACGCGCCAGCTCCAGTACAAGCTGAAGGCCGGCGAAGCCGGCTGGGTCCTGCGGCTGGACAGGTCCATGGAGTTCTGAGCTGGCTTCGGGGTCGGATCTGGCCGAGGCGAATGAGGCTTTGGGTCAGGGGTGTTGACCGGTGGAAGGCGGGCGGCATCCGCCGCTAGGGTCGCGACTGCCGGAAAGACCAATCCTCGGCGCGTCATCTGACCGGCCGTGACGTTTGGCGGGTCTAGCGTCGCCTTCGAGGGGCTCGGCCCCTTGCAGCGACAGGACCTGCCAGATGGCAAACCCCCAACCCAGCACGACCGCTTCCATCCTCACCGGGGACTTGTTGGTCGACGCCATCACCACTGGATACAAGTGGACCCTGGGTGCGGACAGGACCATCGACTGGTCCATCTCCGGGGGCTTCAACGGAGAGAGCTGGTACGACCAGAACTTCGTCTACCAGCATATCAGGGCCGCCCTCGAGACCTTCGAATACGTTGCCAACATAAAATTCAATTTCGTCGGATTCTTCAGCAATCCGTCCGCCGCCAACAGCGCTGGGAGTGAGATCAACTACTGGCTCTCGGGAAATACGAACGTATTTCCGAGTTCCGCTATCTGGGCGCGGGCCTACTTCCCGGTCACTTCCGAGAATGCCATCTACAACGGGGCCCCGGGCGATGTTGTCCTCAACGTCAATAGCGCTGCAAACTCGCTTCCCACCTATGCGCCAGGAAGCGACGGCTGGTTCCTGATCCTCCATGAGACGGGACATGCGCTGGGCCTGAAGCACCCTCACGATGATGGAGGCACGGGTCGCCCGACCCTGTCCCAGCTCGGACTGGGCGTGCTCGACATGGATACGGTCTCGGTCATGTCATACAATGACAACCTGGGGTTCACGAGTGTCGCCTACGACCCGGCCACCCCAATGCTACTGGACGTCATCGGCCTCCAGTATCTCTACGGCCCCAACATGTCGAAGAATACGGGGGACGGGGCCTACACGCTGTCCACAACCGGCTTCTACGCAACCATCTGGGACGCTGGCGGATATGACGAAGTTTCCGCCAACGGTTCCGATCGCGGGTGGCGGGTAGTCCTGGCGTCTTACGACTATACCAACGGGCGGATGACCGAGATCGGCTATGCCGTTCCCACATTCGAGTACGACTACGACCTGATCCTGAATCTGAGGTGGCTCGTCGGGACGTTCGAGGGCGCCAGCGGATCGAACTTCAATGACTCCCTGATCGGAAATGCGATCGACAACATCCTCGCCGGGAACGGCGGCGCAGACTTCCTGGACGGACAGGGGGGTAACGACTCCCTGATCGGGGGCCTGGGAGCCGACCTGGTGTTCGGAGGCTCAGGAAACGACTTCATCGACGGCGGCGGAATGAACGACTTTGTCCTTGGGGGGGCCGGAAACGACACCCTTTTGGGAGGCACAGGCGCTGACTATGT
>JBMOEP010000411.1:0-2052 GCA_049314675.1 Phenylobacterium sp. | reverse complement strand
GCTGCTCCTGGCCGGTGATGATCCGGAACAGGGTCGACTTGCCGGCGCCATTGGGCCCAATCACGCCGACGATCCCGTTGGGCGGCAGCTTGAAGGACAGGTCCTTGAACAGGACCTTGTCGCCATAGGACTTCGTCAGGTGCGAGGCCTCGAGCACGAGGTTTCCCAGGCGCGGTCCGGGCGGGATCTGGATAGCGGCGAAGCTCTGGGCGTGGCGGGAGCTCTCCTGCTCGGTGACCATGCGGTCGTAGGCGGCGAGGCGGGCCTTGGACTTGGCCTGGCGGGCCTTGGCGCCGGACCGGACCCACTCCAGCTCGCGGGTCATGGCCCGCTGGCGGGCATCGCTCTCGGACTGCTCCTGGACAATGCGCTTGGTCTTCTGCTCCAGCCAGCCGGTGTAGTTGCCTTCGTAGGGGATACCCTTGCCGCGATCGAGCTCCAGGGTCCACTTGGTCACCTGGTCCAGGAAGTAGCGGTCGTGGGTCACCAGGATGACGCAGCCCGGGAAGGCTTCCAGGTGATGCTGCAGCCAGGCCACGCTCTCAGCGTCGAGGTGGTTGGTGGGCTCGTCCAGCAGCAGCATGTCGGGCTTCGAAAGCAGCAGCCGCGCCAGGGCGATCCGGCGCTTCTCCCCCCCCGAGAGGTTTTCTACGCTCCAGTCATCCGGGGGGCAGCGTAGGGCGTCCATGGCCATCTCGACCTTGGAGTCGATGTCCCACATGTCGCCCGCATCGATCTGCTCCTGGAGGGTGGTCATCTCCTCCATGAGCTCGTCGGTATAGTCCTCGCCCAGCTGGCCAGCGACCTCGTTGAACCGGGCGAGAAGGCGCTTTTCCTCGCACCAGGATTCCACGTTCTGGCGGACGTTGAGGGCTGTATCGAGATGGGGTTCCTGCTCCAGGTAGCCCATCTTCACGCCATCAGCCGCCTTGGCCTCGCCGTTGAACTCCTTGTCCTGGCCAGCCAGGATCTTGAGCAGGGTCGACTTGCCGGACCCGTTGACCCCGACCACCCCGATCTTGGCGTCGGCATAGAAGGACAGCCAGATGTTCTCGAACACCTTCTTGCCGCCGGGATAGACCTTGGTCAGGCCCTGCATCTGGAAAATGTATTGCTGCGCCATGGGGCTTGCGGGCTCGCGGATCGAGGAATGGGAAGCCCCGCCAGATAGCCCTCTGGCCGGGCCGGCGCAATGGGTGGGGACTGTCAGGAGACTGTCACTCAGCAGTCGCGGATGTGTCGCGGACGCTGCCTAGGTTCCGCGCTAATCGGCCGACAGAACGGCTGGAATCGGGGATTAAAATGAAATCAGCTCTTATCACGGGCGTATCCGCCCTCGCCCTCCTTCTCGCCGCGACCGCTGCAAACGCTGCAGACGATGTGACTGGGGTCGAGGAACTTATCGTCTATGGCAAGGGCGAGAGCCGCCAGGTCCAGACCCTGACCGTCGAAGAGATCGCGCGGGCCGCCCCTGGCTCCAGCCCGATCAAGATGGTCGAGAAGCTGCCAGGCGTGAACTTCCAGTCCGCCGACGCCTTCGGCGCCTACGAGTGGTCGACCCGCATCTCCATCCGGGCTTTCAACCAGAACCAGCTTGGCTTCACCCTCGACGGGGTCCCGCTCGGCGACATGAGCTATGGCAACCACAACGGCCTGCACATCAGCCGCGCCATCGCCACTGAGGACCTGGCCGGCGTCGAGCTGGCCCAGGGCTCTGGCGCGCTGAGCGTCGCCTCGACCTCCAACCTCGGTGGCGCGCTGAAGTTCACCAGCCGTACACCCTCGGCCGACATGGGCGCCGATGTGGGGGTGACCGCGGGGTCAAGCTCCATGCTCCGCATCTTCCTGCGCGCTGACACCGGCGAACTGCCCGGCGGCGGGCGGGGCTCCATCAGCTATGCCGACCAGAAGGCCGACAAGTGGAAGGGCCAGGGCGAGCAGAACCAGAAGCAGATCGACCTGAAGTTCGTCCAGCCGATCGGCGACTTCACGGTCACCGCCTTCTACAACTACTCCGAGCGCCGCGAGAACGACTACCAGGACCTGTCCCTG
>JBMOEP010000410.1:0-2058 GCA_049314675.1 Phenylobacterium sp. | reverse complement strand
ATGTTGTTCATGCGCGGGAACGCCATGTCCGGCGCGCCGATCATCAGCGGCACGAACCAGTTGCCAAAGCCGCCGATCATTGCCGGCATGACCATGAAGAAGATCATGATCAGGGCATGGGCGGTGACCACGACGTTGTAGCCGTGGTTCGAAGCCTCGACGAGCCCGAGCTGGTCGAGCCAGCCCCCCTTGACGAAGAGCTGCAGGCCGGGCTCGGCCAGTTCAAGCCGGATCAGCCCGGAGAGGGCACCACCCACCAGCCCGGCCATGATGGCGAACAGGATATAGAGGGTGCCGATGTCCTTGTGGTTGGTGGAGAAGAGCCACCGAACCAGGAAGGGCGGCTTGTGGTCGTGATCATCAGCGTGATGAGCGGCGGATGCGTGGGCCATCTGTACTGTCCTGACCTCAGTTCGACGCCGGCGCCGCGGCGGGCGCAAGCGTTACGGAAGACGCCGGCGCTGCAGCAGGAGCCGCGGCCGGAGTTGCTGCCGGCGCTGTGGCTGGAGCCGAGGCCGGGATGACTGCAGGCGTTGCGGCGGGGGCCGCCGCGGTAACGGGCGCCGGAGCGCCGCCAACCTTGTAGCCGCCCTTCGATGCGGTCCAGGCGTCGAAGTCGGCCTGGCTCACTGCGCGCACCTCGATGGGCATGTAGGCGTGCTGGATGCCGCAAAGCTCGCGACAGTTACCGTAGTAGATTCCGGGTTTTTCGATCGTGAACCAGGTCTCGTTCACGCGGCCGGGGACAGCATCCGCGATGACGCCGAAGGCCGGGACGGCAAAGGCGTGGATCACGTCCGCACCCGTCACCAGCACCCTCACGGGCTTGCCCACGGGAACCACCAGGGGTTCGGTCGCGGCGAGGAGGTAGGGAACCTTCTGGGCGATGGCCTTGTCCTCGGGCAAGACATTCGAGACGAATTCACCGATCCCGTTGTCGGGATACTCGTAGCCCCAGTACCACTGGTAGCCGGTGGCCTTCACCGTCATGTAGGGCTTGGGCATGTCGTGATAAGCGTAAAGGAGCCGGAACGAGAATACCGAGATAACGGTCAGGATCAGGATGGGAACAATGGTCCAAGCCACCTCGATCAGGGTGTTGTGGCTCCACTTCGCCGGGGTTGGATTGGCCCGCTTGTTGTAGCGGATCATGACCCAGACAAGCAGGGCGAGCACGAACAGCACGATGGCCGTGATGATCGGCAGAAGGATCGCGTCGTGGAAGAAGGTCGCGTCGTGCTTCAAGGGGGTCACCCCCGGTTGCAGGCCGATCGCACCAGGGGTCGGTTGCCCAACCAAGTTTTCGGAAGCCAGGGCGGGAAGCCCCCAGATCACAGTCATCGCAGTTGCGGCTACCGCCGCGAACCGCGCCCGAATGCCTTGAACGCTAGACTTCATGTCCCCTCGGTCGTTACTCGCGGACGATACGCGCCCGAAAGGGGCCGCCCCGCCGACGTCTATGAAGACAGCGCCGACGGTTACCCGAGGCCTCGGTTCTTCGAGCGCGTACATATGCGCTCGCATCGAACTTGCCAAGCGGTCCAAACGCCTTTCCGAGGGTGTGTGGCAGGGTGACGTCGGGGCTTGCAGGCCCTATCTCTCAGGCCTTGAACCCCGACGGAGTCCCGCATGCCCCGCCTTCCCGAACCCGCCTCCCTGATCGAGACCCACGGCCTGGTGCCGGAAACGGCCCGGCGCGTGCTTGCGGATGCGGTCGGCGAGGCCGACGACGGCGAGATCTTCTTCGAACGTTCCCGCAGCGAGTCCTTCCTTTTTGACGATGGTCGGCTGAAATCCGCCGCCTTCGACACCTCCGACGGCTTCGGCTTGAGGGTGGTGGCGGGGGAATCAGCTGGATACGCCCACTCCAGCGAGGTCTCGGAAGCCGCCCTCAAGCGCGCCGCCGGCTCGGCAGCCCTTGCCCGGCGCGGCTATTCAGGCGTGGCGGACGCGGGCCCACGGCCGACCAACCGCCAACTCTACGACCCGGTGGACCCCACCGATTCCCCAGACTTCGAGACCAAGGTCGCCCTGCTGCAGGAGATCGACGCCTGGTGC
>JBMOEP010000409.1:0-2063 GCA_049314675.1 Phenylobacterium sp. | reverse complement strand
GATTCAAGTGGCTGGGCGCTCCGCTTCCAAAGGATAGGATCATCGACGGGGTCGACTTGGCTCCCTATGCGAACGGCAAGATCAAGGGACGCCCGCACCAGACCCTGTTCTGGCGTTCAGGTCAGTACAAGGCCGTGCGCGACGGCGACTGGAAGCTCCAGAGCAACGAGGCGCGCTCCAAGGTTTGGCTCCATAACCTGGCGACAGACCCGACGGAGAAAATCGACCTCGCAGCCAAGGAACCCGAGCGGGTCAAGGCCATGCTTGCCCTCCTGGCCCGTCAGGACGCCGACAGTGCAAAGCCACTCTGGCCGTCGCTGCTCCAGGGCCCGGTGTTCATCGACCAGCCATCCGGTAGGCCCCAGAAGCCGGGTGATGAGTACATCCTCTGGGATAACTAGGGGCTGGCTTGCGAAGGACGCACGAAGTGGGGGAAGCTGGGCCATGCCCGGCCTCCCCCTCATCATCGACTGCGACCCCGGCGTCGACGACGCCATCGCCCTCCTGTTGGCGCTTGCCGCGCCGGACGCGCTCGAGGTCCTCGCCATCACGACGGTGGCCGGCAATGTCAGCGGGGACCTGACCGCAAGAAACGCCTGTCGGGTCCGTGAGATCGCAAACCGCCCAGACATTCCCGTGTTCGCAGGGATGGACCGCCCCAGGGTGCGGGAGCCAGTCGCCGCTGATCACTTCCATGGTGCCAGCGGCCTCGGCGACCTGCCTGTCCCCACGCCGGCAAGGGGCCCGGAATCCCTCCACGCCGTCGACTATCTGGTCGAGACCCTCCGCAGCCGTCTGCCAGGAGAAGTGACCCTGGCCCTCACCGGTCCGATGACCAACCTCGCCGAGGCCATGCGACGTGCGCCCGACATCATTCCCCGTATCCGTCGGGTGGTCGCCATGGGCGGGGCGCGTCGGGAGGGCGGCAACATTACCGCCTCTGCCGAGTTCAATATCTTCGCAGACCCCCATGCGGCGGACGAGGTCGTGCGGTCCGGTGTCGATCTTGTCCTCCTCGGGCTGGACGTCACCCACCAGGTGACGGCGACGCAAGCCCGTCGCCGCAAGATCTCGGAACTGCCGGGAGCTTCAGCGGCGGCGGCGAGCCGCCTCCTGGCCTTCAGCGCCGGGACAGAAGCCAGGCTGGGGACGGGTGGGCCACCGCCCCTGCACGACCCCTGCGTCATCCTCGCCCTTCTGGATCCCGGTGCCTTCCGCTTTCGCCCCTGCGCCCTGGCCATAGAGACCTCGTCTCCGCTTACCCTTGGCCATACCGCAGTGGAATTCCGCGTGGGTCCCGAACGACCCGCGAATGCCGACTGGGCCGTGGAGGCCGATTCCGACCGTGCCTTCGACCTGATCTACCGTCTCCTTGGACAGGCCGCGTGACCCGTCCCTCCATCCTCGTCGTCGGCTCGGTCAATCTGGACCTCGTGGCGTCCGGCGCGCCCCTGCCCCGTCCCGGGGAAACCGTCATCGGCGCGCACCTCGAACGACAACCCGGCGGAAAGGGCGCCAACCAGGCCCTCGCCCTGGCCCGGCTGGGCGGTGCCGTGCGGCTCTGGGCCCGGACGGGAGCTGACCCCTTCGCCGAAGAAGCCCTCGCCCTCCTGCGAGCTTCGGGCGTTGACCTCAGCCTGGTCGCCCAGCTCGGAGACACACACACCGGGGTTGCGTTGATCAGCGTCAGTCCCGAAGGGGAAAACCAGATCAGCGTCGCCTCGGGCGCCAACGCAATGGCCAGGCCCGGTGACCTTCCGGCGACGATCGACGACGCCCTCCTGTGCCAACTGGAGTGCCCCCTCGACCTGGTCGTCGCCGCCGTCGCCCGGGCCCGGAGCTTCGTGGCCCTGAACCTGGCGCCCTTCGGCCCGATACCGGATGTCTGCCTCGAACGCGCCGATCTCGTGGTGGTCAACGCCCTGGAGGCCGAGGCTCTGGGACCCCGCGCGGCCAGGGTCAGGGGTGCCCTCGTCATCACCGAGGGCGCCGGTCGGGTGTGCATGCTCCGTGGTGGCGTCTTGAGCGCAGAGGCCCAGCCGCCCCGGGTCAAAGCCGTGGAC
>JBMOEP010000408.1:0-2069 GCA_049314675.1 Phenylobacterium sp. | reverse complement strand
TGGAGGCTGGCCTGGTGGATCCGGTGATGGACGCCGCGGCGGCCGAGGACCTCCTGGGCCTGTCCTACACCACCGGCCAGGCCACCATCTTCCCCGCCCTGCGGCGCATGGCGCCCGGCGAGATCCTGGAGGTCACGCCCCAGGGCCTGGTCCGCCATGAGCCCCGCCCGGCCCTGCCGGCGCGGCGGGCAAACCGCAGCGGCGACGAGGCCGACCTGGTGGCTCGCCTCGATACCCTCCTGGAGGACAGCGTCCGGGTGCACCAGAGGTCGGACGCGCCCTACGGCCTCTTCCTGTCGGGCGGGATCGATAGCGCCGCCATCGCCGTCCTGATGGCGAGGCTGGCCGAGCGCCCGGTCACCGCCTTTACCTGCGGCTTCGACGCCCCCGGCGCGGCCGATGAGCGCTCACAGGCCGAGAAGGTCGCCCGGGCCCTCGACCTGGACTGGCGCGAGGTGCGCTTTGACGAGGCCGAGTTCTGGCGGCTCCTGCCCAGGGTGGCGCACGCCCTGGACGATCCCACCGCCGACTACGCCGCCCTTCCCACCTTCCGCCTGGCCGAGGCGGCGCGGGACACGTTGAAGGTCGTGCTGACGGGGGAGGGGGGCGACGAGCTCTTCGGCGGCTACGGCCGTTACCGGCGGGCCCTGCGTCCGGCCTTCCTGGGAGGTCGCCCGGCTGAGCCCCGGCCCGATCCTCCCGAGGTGCTGGCCCGCTGGCGCGAATCCGGGCGGCCACCGCGCGGGCTGACACCCCTTCAGTCGGCCCAGTGGTCGGACACCGCGACCTGGCTGCCCAACGACCTCTTGATCAAGCTCGACCGCTGCCTGATGGCCAACGGGCTGGAGGGCCGGACGCCCTTCCTGGACCCCGAGGTGGCGGACTTCGCCTTCACCCTGCCGGACCGGTTCAAGGTGCGCGGCCGGTTCGGTAAGTACCTCCTGCGGGCCTGGCTGGCGGGCGTCTGCCCGACGGCGGCACCCTGGGCTCGCAAGCAGGGCTTCACCGTCCCCGTCGAGGCCTGGATCAGGCCCCGCGCCGCCGACATTGCCGGCCGCATCTCAAAGGTGGAGGCGGTCCGCCGCCTGCGCACCCCCGAAGCCGTCGTCGCCGCCTTCGCCCCCGGCGGAAAGGGCGCCTGGCCCCTCCTGTTCCTGGCCGTCTGGTCCCTGATCCACCTGGAAGGCGCCGACCCCACCGACGCCCTGGAGGCGTGTACGGGACGGGTCTAGGCCCCTCGACGCCCGTTCCGGACTGTGCGTTACTGATAATGCTTTGGTAACCGTACCCGGGGGGAAATCATGTCCGAGATCAACATCGCGCCAGGAAAGCTGAATGTCGGGGCTGTCTTCAGCCAGGCCTTTGCAACCCTTCAGTCCAAGCTCCTGTTCTTCGTCTTCGCGGGCCTCATGCTTGGCCTCGCCAGCCTGGTGGGCACGAACGGCCCCCTGGTGCTGATCGGAATCCAGCTGACTCTCGCGGTCGGAGCGGTTGCGCAGATCCTGACGGTACGGGCGACGACGGGGCCGCTGGGCGTCGACGCCGGCACGGAGTTCGTGCCGGCCCTACAGGCCGCCCTGCCGAAGTTCCTGCCGGTGTTTCTGACAGCCCTTTTCGTTCAGATTCTCATCAGCCTGGGCATGTTCTTCCTGATCGTCCCCGGGGTGTTCCTCACCGTCATGCTCCTGGTCTCAACCATCGCCTGCATCCTCGAGGACCGGTCGCCTGTGGAGGCGCTTAAGCGCAGCCGGGAGCTCACCCGCGGGAACCGCTGGCGGCTGCTCGGGCTCGTGCTGATCCTCTTCGTCCTTGCAATGGGAGTCGCGCTGCTGGTCGCGATCCCGACCGTATTGGCCGGCATCGTTCCCGGGATCGGGGCCCTCGTGGGCCGGGTGGCGGCCTCGGCGGCGGAGGGCTTGCTGGGGGTCTTCATTGCCATCGTCCTGACCCACACCTTCCTCGAACTGCGCCGGCTGAATGAGGCTTTGGCCCCGGCACCCCTGATCTGACGGAAGGACGCTTATGGCGGATACGGCTGCCTTTTCCGGTCGTCTGGAGGTCTTCGGGAT
>JBMOEP010000407.1:0-2091 GCA_049314675.1 Phenylobacterium sp. | reverse complement strand
TCACCCGCGGAAGCGCGATGGTGATCAGCCGGTCCAGGAACTCGTACATTCTATCCTTGCGCAGGGTAACCTTGGCACCGATCACCATGCCCTCGCGCAGCTTGAAGCCAGCGATGGAGTTCCGCGCTTTTGTGGTCACAGGCTTCTGGCCTGCGATGCGCGTCAGGTCTGCGATCGCCGACTGGACCTTTTTCGAGTCCGCGACGGCCTCGCCGATCCCCATGTTCAGGACAATCTTGTCCAGACGCGGAATCTGCATTTCATTCGTGTAGCTGAACTGTTCCTTCATCGCCCCGCGAATGCGCTGGCGATAATCGGTCTTCAGCCTCGGCTCGTAAGCTTGCTCAGCCATTGATGACTTCTCCGGTGGTCTTGGCCACACGGACCTTCTTGCCGTCCTCTACCCGGAAGCCGACGCGGGTCGGCTTGCCTTTGGAATCGACGATGGCGACGTTGGAGACATGCAGGGCCGCCTCGCGGGAGCGAATTCCGCCCTGGGGATCGGCTTGGGTCGCCCGGGTGTGACGCTGGATCATATTGATGCCCTCGACCACGACCCGATCTTCCTTCGGAATGACCTTCAGGACCGAACCCTGGCGGCCCTTATCCTTTCCGGCGAGGACCACAATGCGGTCACCCTTCTTGATCTTTGCGGCCATCACAGCACCTCGGGGGCGAGCGAGATGATCTTCATGTGGTTCTTGGCACGAAGTTCGCGCGGAACCGGTCCGAAGATGCGGGTGCCGATGGGCTCGCTCTGCTTGTTGACAATAACGGCGGCGTTGCGGTCGAAGCGGATCAGGGACCCGTCCTTGCGCTTGATGGCCTGGGAGGTCCGAACGACGATCGCCTGGAGGACGTCGCCCTTCTTGACGCGTCCACGCGGGATCGCTTCCTTCACCGACACGACGATCTTGTCGCCGACGCCGGCATAGCGACGTCCCGCACCGCCCAGCACCTTGATGCACATGACACGGCGGGCACCGGAGTTGTCAGCCACTTCGAGGTTGGTCTGCATCTGGATCATGTATCAGCCTCCCTCAAATCGCCTGCGAAGCGGCTGCCTTAGGCAGGGCTTCCCAGGTCTTGGTCTTGGAGCGCGGAGCGCACTCGATGATGCGGGCGATCTCACCCGCCTGGTAGGTGTTGCCCTCGTCGTGGGCATGGTACTTCTTCGACCGGCGAACGGTCTTCTTCAGCACCGGATGCAGGAAGGTGCGCTCGACCTTCACCACGATGGTCTTGTCGCCCTTGTCGGAGACGACGACGCCTTCAAGAATTCGTTTCGGCATGATCGTACTCCCTAGGCCGTGGCCTGGCGGCTGCGCAGGACGGTCTTGATCCGGGCGATGTCCCTGCGGACCTCGCCGGCACGGTGGGTCTTCTCGACCTGGCCTGTGGCCGCTTGGAAGCGCAGGTTGAACTGCTCCTTCTTCAGCGACAGCAGGCTCTCGGAGAGCTGGTCGGGGGTCATGCCCTGGATATCCTGGATATTCATCACGCGTGCTCCGCGACAGCGTCGATGCGGCTGACGATGCGGGTCTTGACCGGCAATTTCGCCGCGCCAAGGCGCAAGGCCTCCCGCGCGATATCATCGGGAACACCGTCGATTTCGAACATGATCCGTCCGGGATGCACCCGGGCAGCCCAGTACTCGACGGAGCCCTTGCCCTTGCCCATCCGCACTTCCGCCGGCTTGTCGGTAACCGGAACGTCCGGGAAAATCCGGATCCAGACCCGGCCCTGACGCTTCATCTGGCGTGTAATTGCCCGACGAGCCGCCTCGATCTGCCGGGCAGTGATCCGCTCGGGCTCCACGGACTTCAGTCCATAGGAGCCGAAGTTCAGCGTGAAACCGCTCTTCGCCGTTCCATGGATCTTGCCCTTGAACTGCTTGCGGTACTTGGTTTTCTTCGGGGAAAGCATGTCTGTCTCTTAGGCTCCCGCGGTCTCGCGACGGTCGCGGCGCGGACCCCCGTCCGGGCGATCTCCGGAGCGTTCACGTCCGCCACCCTCACCGGCCGGGCCGGATTCAGTAGCCAGACGCTTGTCCATGGCCATGGGGTCATGCTCCAGGACCTCGCCCTTGAA
>JBMOEP010000406.1:0-2094 GCA_049314675.1 Phenylobacterium sp. | reverse complement strand
TCTTCCGATCTATGGTCTACCCGGTGGACGGAACGACCTTCGATGTCCACCCAGTACAGGGCCTGTTCTGCCGGGCTCCAAAGGGGGCTCTCCCCTACCTGGCAACGGACATCGCACAAGACGGCAGCATCAGCGGTGGACATGGGTGGGCTCCGCAGCGGGGTTCACTCGAAGAAAGGCCCGGTGCGCACAAAAGCGCCGCCCTGGTAGCTGGCCGCCGGGTCACGGGTGTCGATGGCGCCCTGACGCTGCTCAATTTCGGCGCGGAATCGCTCCGAGGAATCTTGCGGCCGGAAACCGACATGCCGTGCGCTCGTGTTGTCCCACCAGGTCAAGGCGTTGTCGCTGACGCCGTAGATGATGGTGTGGCCCACCACAGGGGCGGACAGCGCCGCCATCACCAGGCGCTCGGTATCGTCGTAGCTGAGCCAGGTGGCCAGCATCCGGCGGTCGCGCGGTGCCGGAAACGACGAGCCGATGCGCAGGCTCACCGTCTCGATGCGGAAACGGTCCCAGTACAACTGGGCCAGGCCCTCACCGAAGGCCTTGCTCAAACCGTAGAACCCGTCCGGGCGGATGGGGTCTTGAGGGCTGATCACCTCGTCCTGCCGGTAGAAACCCGTGACGTGGTTGGAACTGGCGAACACGATGCGCTTGACCCCGTGGGCGCGTGCGGCTTCGTACAGGTTGACGACGCCCACGATGTTGGCATCCAGGATGGCGCTCCAGGCCTGCTCGGTGGAGATGCCGCCCATGTGCACCACCACGTCCACACCATCCAGCAATTGGTGCACTGCCGCCTTGTCAGCGAGATCGACCTGGACAAGTTCCTCACCATCGCCGGCAGTGCCGAGCTCGGCCCGGTCGGACAGCCGAAGCTGCTCGCAATAGCGCTTGAGACGAGGCCGGAGCTCGCGGCCCAAGTTGCCCGAGGCCCCCGTGAGCAGGATGCGGCCGAATCGGAGATGAGTGACAAGGGTGTCCGTCATGGTGGTACCTGAAGTGAGGGAAGAAGCGATTTCTGAGGAGGATTCATGGCCTGGGGGCGGTCCAGAGCCGGCCCGCACCTGCGCCGGCGCGGACACGGTCCGGCACCTGGTCAGCCAGGTCGAGCTCGGGGCCGGGCGTGGGAGTCCAGCCGACCGTTGCCTTGAAGTTCACAGTGGGCTGGCTGGCCGACAAGAGCGCGTGCAAGTTGGCGGGTCGGCCATTCACGACAGAGTCGTGATCTTCGAAGGCATCGCCTTTGTAGGCCCTGATCAAGCTGACGGGCGACAGCGTCGCCGGAATCTGCCACGCATTGCGCTGACTGTAGACAGCCGACTTGTATCCCACGCCGATGGAGTACTCGAATCCAGCCGGGTCGTCGATCAGATACAGGTTGTTGTAGACGTGCACCTGACCAAATCGCACACGGGGTGACCGTGCCTTGGTCTGCTCCCACAGGTTGTGGTGGAAAGTCACCTTCAGCCGGCCTTCGTCCTCCGCATGACGGTCACTGCCCCCCACCAGGTTGGTCTTGTCGTGGTGCCGGAAGTGGTTCCAGCTCACGGTGATGTGGTTGGAGCCGCGTGTGATGTCCAGCAGGCCATCGTGACGCTGCAGGGGTCGGCCCAGCAACACGGGCTCGGCCGCGTCAGGCCGGTCACCGTCGTCAAACGTGCAATGGTCGATCCACACCCGCTCGGCCGCACGCAGAACGATGTTGTCGTACTCGGAGTTCCACTCACCGTGGTCGTTGTCCTTCGGGTCCCAGGCCGGGAAGTGGTCGTAGGGATCGCTCAGGCGCAGGTTCCGGACGATGACGTCCTGTACGTTGTTCAGCGACAACCCGCCGTTGACCAAGGCCGCATCCGGCCCCCAGCCAATCAGCGTGGTTCGCGAGGGCACGGCGACCACCACCCGTGCCGCCTGCGCCTTGGCCGAGGCCCGTCGGGCCTCTTCAAGTGGGCCGGCGGGCGGGCGGCGGCCCCAGGTAGCGGGGTCATAGGCGGCAGCGTAGGCGGACCAGCTGAAGTCGGGATGGCGATAGTCGTCCGCACCCAGCGGGCGGCCGTCGTCGGCCACACTCAAATCGATGCGGCCCAGGACCTT
>JBMOEP010000405.1:0-2097 GCA_049314675.1 Phenylobacterium sp. | reverse complement strand
CTGTATGACCTGTGGAGAGCCAGTGGAAATTAACCATATTTGAATCAAAAGGGGCTGAGAATACTGGGTACTGGATTCCAGAGTCATTGTTTCCCATTCGATCCCATGATAGCCCAATTGAACCCTGGACAGGCACCTCCCCCCGCGGCTTCCGTCGCGGTTGGCGTCATTCCGGGATCGGCATGGGCGCAGCCTGAAGGGCTGCAGGATGGGACGCTGCGGGATGTTCATCTCGACGTTCGAAAAGCAGCTGGACGCCAAGCGGCGCATTGTCGTGCCGCAGGAGTTCCGCGCCGCCGTGGCCGGCCCCTTCGACGGGGTGGTCTGCTTTCCCTCCATCGAGGCCGACTGCATCGAAGGTGGCGGTCAGATCCTGTTCGACCGCTACCTCGGCGTGATCGAGGAGCTGGACTTCGGCGATCCCCTGCGTTCGGCCCTGGAGACCTCGGTACTCGGCGGCATGGCGCGCCTGAATTTCGATACGGCCGGGCGCATCACCCGTCCCGAGACCCTGTGCGACGCCTTCGGGCTGAGCGACTGGGTGGTGGTGGTCGGGCTGGGCGACCGGTTCCAGATCTGGGAGCGCGATGCCTTCCAGGCCCACCGCGCCGCCCAGCGGGAGCTGGCCCGCGAGGGGCTGGCCCAGCTTCGGGGCGCCCAGCGGGCGCAAAGGTCGGGGCTGGCGGGATGACCTCTCCCCACAAGCCCGTGCTGCTCGACGAGGTGGTCGCCGCCATCGGTCCGGCGCCCGGGCGGCACGTGGTGGACGGGACCTTCGGGGCCGGCGGCTATAGTCGCGCCTTCCTCGACGCCGGCGCCCAGGTCACGGGCTTCGACAGGGACCCGACGACATCGCGCTTCGCCGAGGGGCTTGGCCCCAGGTTCCGGCTGGTCCTTGCGCCCTTCTCGTCCATGGCGGACCTGCTGGGCGAGGCTTCGGTCGATGGGGTGGCGCTGGACCTCGGCGTATCCTCAATGCAGCTGGACGAGGCCGAGCGCGGCTTTTCCTTCCTCCGCGACGGCCCCCTGGACATGCGCATGGGTGCGGACGGACCCACGGCGGCCGACCTGGTCAATACCGCTGAGCCGGCGGAACTGGCCCGCCTGCTCTGGGTCTATGGCGAGGAACGCCAGTCCCGCCGGATCGCCGCCGCCATCGCCCGCCGTCGCGCCGAGCAGGCTTTCACCCGCACCACGGACCTCGCCACCCTGATCGAGCGCGTCCTCGGCGGTCGCAGGGGTGCCCGGGTTCACCCGGCGACCCGCGCCTTCCAGGCCCTGAGGATTGCCGTGAACGACGAACTGGCCGAGCTCGAGGCTGGCCTCGCCGCCGCCGAGCGGGCACTCCGGCCCGGCGGACGCCTGGCCGTGGTCACCTTCCATTCCCTCGAGGACCGGATCGTGAAGGGGTTCCTGGGCCCGCGCTCTGGCCGCACGCCGGGTACCTCGCGGCATGCTCCCGAAGCGCCGCGGGGCGCGGATCCCAGCTTCGCCCTGCTGTCCGTGCGATCGACGGCGCCTGGCGATGCGGAGGCTGCGGCCAATCCGCGTGCGCGCTCGGCGCGCCTGAGGGCCGCAGAGCGCACGCCGGCCCCTGTCTGGAGGGATGCGGCATGAATTTCCTGGATCGCCGCCTCCTGGGCTTCCGGGCCATCGACGTCCTTCTCTTCCTCGTCCTGGTCGGCCTCATCCTCGGCGTCTACCTCGCCAAGACCCTCGCGGGGCGCGAGCGGGGCCAGATCGCCACGGTAGAGCGGAAGATCGCCCAGGAGCGTGACCGGATCGTCCTGCTCGAGGCTGAGGTCGCCCACCTGGAGCGCCCCGAGCGGCTTGCCGCGATGGCGCGGGCTTACGGCGGTCTCGCCCCAGCCGCCTCTGGGCATGAGATTCCCCCTGAGCGGCTCGCTGAGGCCCTTCAGTCTCCCTTGTCTTCTGTCCCGATCGCCACCGCCGCCGTGGCTGTGCTGCCCCTTCCAGCGGAGACCGAGACTTCCTCCGTGGCTGAAGACGAGCCTGCCGCTGCCCCCGCCCTCACCCCCGCCGCCGCCCCCGCCCCGGAACCCAAGCCATGAGCCTTATCCACACGGGACTCGCGAC
>JBMOEP010000404.1:0-2100 GCA_049314675.1 Phenylobacterium sp. | reverse complement strand
GTAGCCGTGTAGCATGCCGGAGGCTTCGGCGGCCTGCCACATTTGCCGGGCTTCGGCGGCGGTGCGGCCGAGGGGTTTGGTGCAGACCTGATGGCGGCGGGCGGCGGAGATGGCGAGGGAGACGGGGAGGTGGGCTTCGTTGGGGAGGGCGATGAGGAACAGGTCAACATCGTCGCGGCTGATGAGGTGGGTGAGGCTGTCGGTGGCTTCGGGGATGCCCCAGCGGGCGGCGAAGGCTTCGGCTTTGGCGAGGTCGCGGGAGTAGTTGGCGACGACGGTTTGGCCGACGACGTTGGCGAGGCCCTGCAGATAAAACTCGGCGACGAAGCCGGAGCCGAGCATGGCGATTTTGACGGGACCCATGAAGGGCACTGTATCACCAATGCCGGGGCGGGCGGCGGAGTCTTGGGGGGACGGCCGCCCGCCGTGCGGCCCTAGGCGATGATGGAGTGGAGGACTTCGCCGCTGACGTCGGTGAGGCGGAAGTCGCGGCCGCTGTAACGGTACGTGAGTTTGGTGTGGTCGATACCCATCAGGTAGAGGATGGTGGCGTGGATGTCGTGGACGTGGACGGGCTTTTCGACGGCCTTGAAGCCGAAGTCGTCGGTGGCGCCGTGGATGGTGCCTCCTTTGATAGCCCCGCCGGCGAGCCACATGGTGAACCCGTGGGGATTGTGGTCACGGCCCTTTTTGAGCTGGCCACCGCCGCCGCCGACTTCGCGGACGGGGGTGCGGCCGAACTCGGAGCCGCAGACGACGAGCGTATCTTTCCACAAGCCGCGGGACTTGAGGTCCTTGACCACGGCGGCGAAGGGCTGGTCGGAGTTTTTCGCGTTGATCTTGTGGGCGTTGATGTCAGCGTGGGCGTCCCAGGGGTCTCCCTTGGCGTAGTAGACCTGGACCATGCGAACGCCTTTTTCGACGAGGCGAACGGCAGTGAGAGCGCCGCGGGCAGTGGAACCGGGGCCGTAGAGTTTTTGGGTGGCTTCGGATTCCTTGCGGATGTCGAAGACCTGGGGAGCTTCGGTCTGCATGCGGAAGGCGGTTTCCATGGACTTGAGAGTGGCTTCGACCTGGGGGTCGTTCCCTTCGCGGGCCAGGCGCATTTTTTCGATCTTCTGGAGCAGGTCGAGTTCGCGGCGCTGTTCGGTGAGTTCAAACTTGGGATTGTTGACGTAGCTGATGAGCTTCTTGGGATCGAAGTTCTTTTCCACCTCAACCTTCTTCGGAATCTCCTTGCCGTCCTTGTCCTTCATGGGCATTTCCATGGGCGGGGCTTCGCCTTCCGGGATGTTGACCTTCGAGGAGATGAATGTGCCCTGGTTGACCGGGGGCAGGAAGCCGTTGCTCCACAGGGGCGGGCCGACGGTGGTGGGCACGTCCGGGCAGAGGACGACGTAGCCGGGCAGGTTCTGGTTTTCGGTACCGAGACCGTAGGTCATCCACGCGCCGAGCGAAGGACGGCCGGCCTGGTTGGCGCCGGTGTTCATCATCAGGCAGGAGGGTTCGTGGTTGGGGATTTCGGTATGGACGGAACGAACCCAAGCGATGTCGTCGGCGACTTCGCCGAGATGGGGCCAGAGTTCGGAGATGTCCATGCCGCACTGGCCGTACTTCTTGAACTTGTAGGGCGACCGCATGAGGGAGCCGGTGCCGCGTTCGGTTTTGATCTGGACGCCGGGCAGGGGTTTCCCGTCGTACTTATCGAGCATGGGCTTCGGGTCGAAGCTGTCGATGGTGGACAGGCCGCCGTTCATGAACAGGAAGATGACGCGTTTGACGCGCTGCGGATGATCGAGGGTGGCCGCGCCCAGGGGACGGCCGGCGCCGTCGACGAGGCCTTCGGCACGGGCTACGGACTGATTGACCAGACTGGCGAAGGCCATCATGCCGAAGCCGTTGCCGATGCGGCGGAGGGCTTCCCGGCGGGTGGTGGGGTTAGAGGACTTCGGAAAAGACATGTTGTTCTCTCTCGTTAGTTGACGAACAGGAACTCGCTGGCACTCAGCAGCACCTTGGCGTAGCGGCCCCAGACGGTGGGTTCGTATTTGACAGCAGGCGGGGCGGCGCCACCGGGCCCGCGGCGGCCCATGCCTCCCA
>JBMOEP010000403.1:0-2110 GCA_049314675.1 Phenylobacterium sp. | reverse complement strand
GCGCTGTCGAAGCCCCGGATCTTCGGGGACTGGAGCACCAGCTCCATCTGGCCCTGGGGCGAAACGCCGGAAACATTGACCAGGGCGTCGCCGACATTCCGGAGGTCCTGGTCCTCTATCAGGGTCCGGTTGATCGCCTGGATGGATTGCGGGATTTCCTCGATCGGCGTCGCCGTGCGGGTTGCAGAGCCCGCTGTCGAGACCGTGACGCCGCGATTGGCGGTGACGACGAGTTCATTCACCCAGGCGCCCGCCTCTTCAGCGAGGGCGGGGGACGAGGTCAAGCCCGCGACGGCCGCGGTGAGGAAAAGGTAGTTCTTCATTGGAAATGCTCCTGACCCTGAGGGTCCGACGGCGACTCCGGCCGGGACCTCGGGGCGATGAAACCTGGTCGTCCGTGCCCTGCGGCCCGGCGCGCGATCATGGTCCCGGCCAGGAACCCTTGTGGGTTTGGCCGGGCCGCCCGAAGGCGGCGGTCAGGTCAGGAGTGGGGTGGGCCTGTCGAAGGCGGCGGCGGCGCCGCAAGCCCCAGGCCAGGGCGCAGGTTCCGGGGCCCGGCGGGGACCCAGGCGGGCTCGCTGTAGCCAGCCGCCGAAGACATTTCAGGGGGGAGGGCGGCGTGTCGAAGGCGCCCAGGCCGGCGAAGACGCAGGGCGCATCCTTCATGGCCCCGCCGGACGCCGGCGCGTCCGGACCCTGATCCGGCGACTGCAGTCCCTGGGAGGTGCAAAGGGCGTACCCGGTGGGCGAGTCCGGCGACAGCATATAGCCGGGGGGCGCCAGCACCCGCAGCGTCACGGCGAGAAGGGCCAGCATCAGCCATGCCCGCCCGGCGCCGCCGCATGTCTTCAGGTCCCAGCCCATGACGCGGTAATAGCGTGCCCGGGTCGCGGTGTCTCCGCCAATCGGAGCCCGGTCAGGCCAAGCTTGGCTCACCTCACCTCCACTTTCCGCCCCACTTCGCCTCGCGACCGCCGGAAGCCTTTGCCAAATCCCGCGCCCGGGCGCCCCTCCTGCTCCGGACGGGCGCGCAGAGAAAACGGCGGCCTCCGGGAAGATGGGCCGCCGTTGCGAAGTCGCAAGGTCGAATCCGGGATGGAGAGAGACAGGTGCGGCGACCGGTCCCGGCCCGGGGGGCTGGGGGGGCGTTCAGGGACCGGAACCAGGTCCAGCCGCCGACGGTGCCAATCTGAGAGGCGGATGTGGCGGCGTCAGGTCCGGATCAGGGCCGTTTCAGGGCTATTGCGTCACTGGAGCATCCATGTCCGACGAACCGTCGCCCCCTCAGGGCGCAGGCAACTGGGCGGCCCGGGCGACGAACCCGGAGAACATGTCGCGCATGGGCCCTGCAACTGCCGAATCCGTGGTCGCCAGGGATCCGCCTTCGAAGGGGGGTTCCGGGCGGTACTCAGCCTGAAGCATCAGGGCCTGGGCGTAGGGTCTGCCCCGAAGGCGCTCGACAACGGCGATCGCGAAGTCGAGGCCGGCGGAGACGCCTGCGCCGGTGATGAGCCGACCGTCCGTCACCACCCTTGCGTCTGTCGGGATGGCTCCGAAGTGGTCCAGCATGTCCCTCACGATCCAATGTGATGTCGCGCGGCGACCTCGTAGCAAGCCCGCCGCTCCGAGCACCAGCGATCCGGTGCAAACGCTTGTCACGCAGGTGGCCCGCGCCGCCCGGTCAGCGATGAAGGCCCGCACCGCCGGGTCGGAGGCCGCCGCCAGAGTGCCGGTGGTCCCCCCGGGCACAAACAGAATGGTCAGGTCGCGTGGGCAATCCGAAAGGGTCGAAGTGGGCGCAATTGCGAGCCCCAAGTCGCTGGGCACGGGCGCGAGGTCCCCGGCTGTCGTCACCAGATGGACGCGTGCGCCCATCATGGAGGCGAAGAAGTAGTGGGGTCCCACCAGGTCCAGGGCTGTGAAGCCCAGATAGAGCAGCATGGCGACTTCCTCGTCACCATGCATGTTCAGCCCGGGAACCGACATGAGGCGGGTGTGGGCGTCCGCCGCAGCGGAGTCGATGTCCCGGAGGGCGGGTGGGGCGGGGGCTGCAAGCGCGGCCTCCAGCGCCAGGAAGGGGGAGAGGGCGGCGAGGGCGGCGCCCCCGCCC
>JBMOEP010000402.1:0-2111 GCA_049314675.1 Phenylobacterium sp. | reverse complement strand
GGAAAGTCCTCGGGCGCCGCCGCCCAGGCCCGGGCCAAGACCGCGGCGGCCTGGGGGTCGGCGGCCCGGGCCCTGCGGGGGGTCAGGTGGATGCGGATGGTGAACAGCAACCCACCGGTCTGCGGCAGGCGGCGCAGGGTCTGTCGCTCGCAGCGGATATAGAGGCCCGCCCCCGGCCGCCGCGGCCTCTGGCGGAGGGCGCGTCGACGGGCCGCCGACGCGTCCGGGGCGTAGAGCCCGCGCCAGGCAACCACCGACCAGTTACGCCGCTCGACGATGTCATCCACCGGCAAGTTGTTGAAAATCCTCCGTACACGGGACAGAAAGCGCTCGGCGAACCCGGGGACCGGGCCGTGAAGGGCCTCCAGGCCCCTTCCGAGGGCTTCGTCCGCAGTGAAGAAGGATCCCGCGCTCAGGCTCAGGGCCGAGACCACCCAGTCGCCGGACCGCGGCTCCATCAGGACCAGGTCGTCCGGGACCCTCCGGGCGGCAACCAGGAGGGGCGGCCGAGGGTCGGCGCGCGCGCGCAGTCCAAGGGCGCTGGCGACCAGGCCGGCCGCCTCGGCCTGGCCGGGACGCGAGCCCTGCGTCTCGCCCCAGACCTTGTCCGGAACGGCGCGGAAGAGGCGGTCCTTGCGCGCCCAGGGCCGCGCCTCGCCGCCCTCCAGCCAGGCCTCGGGCGCGATCCGCCGCAGGCCAATGGCGAATCCGGGCGGATCGGCCCAGGGCGGGCCAGGCAGGCGGGTGGCTGACGGCGGGAGCATGGGGCGGGAGACTAGCACCCTGCAGCGTGTTCCCCTCAAGCCGGAAACGCCCTAGCTTCGCCAGTGTCATTTTCGGAGGGAGCAGAATGGGCGTCGAGGCGGTGATCTGGGATTTCGGCGGGGTGTTCACCTCCTCGCCCTTCGAGGCCTTCAATCGGTACGAGGCGGAGAAGGGTCTGCCCCGGGACCTGATCCGGACGGTCAACGCCACCAATCCGGACACCAACGCCTGGGCGCTCTTCGAGCGGGCCGAAGTCGATTCGGCGGGCTTCGACCGGCTGTTCCACGAAGAGAGCTCAGCCCTTGGCCATCCGGTGCCCGGGCGCGAAGTCCTGCCCCTGCTGTCGGGTCACCTGCGGCCGGCCATGGTCGATGCCCTGCTGGCCTGCAAGGCCCGGTTCAAGGTGGGCTGCATCACCAACAACATGGCCTCCAGCCACTCGCCAGGCTCGGAGTCCACCATGGTCACGGCCATGGGCCGGGTCATGCCGCACTTCCACGCCATCATCGAAAGCTCGAAGGCGGGGGTGCGAAAGCCGGACCCCCGGATCTACCTGATGATGTGCGAGCAGCTGGAGGTCGAACCCGCCGCCTGCGTCTACCTCGACGACCTGGGAATCAACTGCAAGCCAGCCGCCGCCCTGGGCATGCGGGCCATCAAGGTGGTCAGCGAGGCCCAGGCCCTCTCCGAGCTCGCCGAGGCCACCGGGCTCACCTTCAAAGGTGCGACGTGACCTCCAGGGTGCGGATCGGCGCCATCGACGCCCTCGAGAAGCTGCCCCTTTGGGGTGACCTGCCGGGCGACCGGGACGCCATCTCGCGGACCTTTGTCTTCGCGGACTTCAACGCCGCCTTCGCCTTCATGACCCGGGTCGCCTTGAAGGCCGAGCGGATGGATCACCATCCCGAATGGGCGAATGTCTGGAACCGGGTCGAGGTTACCCTCACCACCCATGACGCTGGCGGCGTCACCAGCCTCGACGTCGAACTCGCCGCCTTCATGGACGCCGTAGCGGCGGATCTCGGGGTCAGTTGATCAGGACGTTCAGCAGGACCAGGCGCGCGCCGGGGCCGCCGACATTCAGGTCCACCTGCTTCTGCAGGAGGGGTGCCAGTACGTCGAGGTCGGGTGCCTGCCCGGGCGCCAGGTTCGAGGTGTAGAGCGAAAGCTGCCGCGCCATGTCGGACCTGAGCCGGGGCTGTATCTGGCCGATCCGGGCCTGGAGCTTGGGGTCCTTCACGTCCACGCCGTTCTCCAGGGAGATCACGCCCCGGGTGCGGTTCCGGCGCAGGATGTTGGCCTGGATAGGGGGCAGTCGGATGAAGGTGGGCGGCGATTTGGCGCCA
>JBMOEP010000401.1:0-2112 GCA_049314675.1 Phenylobacterium sp. | reverse complement strand
GCGAGGATCCGGGGGTCCCGGATCAGGTCCCGGCAGAGGGCTGAGCGGGCGGCCAGGGCACCGGTCCGGGTGGTCCTGAAACCCGTGAACCGGTCCCGCCCCGGGGCGGTGGCCTGTACCCAGGGATCTATCTCCGAGCGGACGGCGTCGGCCTCCCCGGGCGTCAGGACCCCGTCCAGGATCACCGCGCCGTCGGCGACCAGCTGGGTCTGGACCTGCTCAGGATCGGCGTCGGCCGGAAGGTGGACGAGTTGGGACATGGGCGACCTCCTGATCACTTCCCGGCGGGTCGCACCCGCTCGAGCTCCATCACATCGAAATCGGATTCGACTTGCGGCTCGGGAAACTCCAGCCGGAGCCGGTCCCGTCCCGGCCGCACGGCAATCCCCGCCTGGTTCCGGGCGCCTGGGCGTCCGTAGGCCTGGCGGGGCTCGTCGCCCATGGACTGGGCACCGGCGAAGATCATCCGGGTCTCGCCGTCATCGTACAAGCGCCCGCTCACCCTTTGGGAGCCCGTCAGCTTGTCGAGACGCCAGCCGGCACCATCATCGACGATCCGGCACCGGAACCAGCCATAGACCACCAGGCCTGCAGACTTGCCCAGCTTGAGGGTGCGGCATCGCCAGTCCCCCGCCAGGTCCGTCTTGCGAACGGAGAGGAGGGTTCCGGACATGGCCCGGTTGAGGGTGACGACGTCCGCCGGCGCGCCATGGGTCCGGGCGTCCGCAAGGGCTGCGGTACGGGTGGCCTCGACGCGCGCGAGACGTCCCTTGTCCTCAGGCGTGAGCAGGCCGACCACGGTACCGTCGGCTAGCGCCGACCCAGCGATGCCGGCCGCAAGGGCGATCCCGATGAACAGTCTGGGAAATCTCATGGCATCCGCCTCCAAGTTACCACTGCGCAAGAGCGAGACGGATCATGGCGCCGGCACGGAGTAAGGGCGAGTCTCCTCAGCACGCGAAGACACTGACCGGACGGGCCGTGGCCTGGAGACCGGTTCAGACCCTGATGTCCAGCCTGCGCTGGGGGTCACGGGGACGCCGGTCTTCGTCGGACCCCATCTCTGAACCGGAGGAGGGGTCGGCCGGCTTCACGGGCGTGGCGGTCTCGGAGCCGGGAACAGGCGAAACGGCAGCGGGCTGGACGTACATCCAGGCCATGGGATCCTGCGGTGCCACATTCATTTCGGCCTCCTTCGCGGCGCCACCAGATCCACTTCCTGGGGGGACAGGACCAGCAGGGCGCAGATCCTTAGGATAGCCGCCCTTTCCTCTGCGTCAAATCCACCGTCCGCCGACGCCACGGCGCAGGCGGCGGAGGCCACAAGCCGAGCGGCGTCCGGCTTGTCCCGGAGCCGGCGGATCGTGCCCTCGGACATGACCAGCGCCCCCTCCGGATCCCGGTTGAAGTCCTCGATCCGGGCCTCGAAGGCCTCGATGAGGTCGCCGCTCTCGAAGACGTCGAGCGCAGGCAGGGTGCGCATACGCTCCGTGACACGGCGGGTTTCCTCGGGGGTGACCCGACCGTCAGACTGGGCGACCAGGGCGCAGGCACTGACAAGGGCCTCGAACTGGACGAGGTCGCCAGGGCTCCAAGCATCTTTGAACGCCGGTCGGCGGTCATCGGTTTGCAATTGGGTCGTCTTCATCGTGGCGCGCCTCTGGTTGGGAGCGCCCGACACCGGAGCCGGCTGGCTTGGGGGGGAAGGGAAGGCCCCGGACCCGGCATCGAGCGCACCCGATGCGGTCCGACATCACGCTTCACTGGAAGCGTCAGAGGGGCCCGGCCCGCTTCAGCCATCTGGGTTTGGCGCCCAACCCCTTCAAGGGCCGACCCGAAAAAAGTTCGCCGCCGGGTCTGCGCCTCCCGCCCTTGAAGGCCTTATTCCAGGCCAGGCGCGGAGGTCTTTCCCGCGGCGCGCGTCTGTAGGACAATCCCCATCCAGCAGGAGGACCTTCATGGCCGGGACCGGACAGGGACTGAGACTCGCGGTGATCGGCGCCGGCGCCGGCGGCATCGCCGCGGCCATCCGGCTGCGTGAGCGCGGCGTGAGCGACGTGGTGATCTTCGAGAAGGCCGGGGAGCCGGGCGGGACCTGGCGGGACAACACCT
>JBMOEP010000400.1:0-2117 GCA_049314675.1 Phenylobacterium sp. | reverse complement strand
AGGGAGGCCGACATGGCAGACGGTGAAATTCAGATGAAGGCGCAGTTCCACGCCATGACCGAGAGCACCGCCGAGGACTGGGCGGCCATCGGCAAGGCCGGCGCGCCCTTCCACCGCGAGTTCCCGAACCGGCTGATCGCCCACCTGAACATGCTCGGCGAAGACAGTGGCGGCTTTGCCGTGACCCGTCTGGAGCATTCCCTGCAGACTGCCAGCCGCGCACACCGCGACGGCCGGGACGAGGAATACGTGGTCTGCGCCCTGCTTCACGACGTGGGTGACATCCTGGCGCCGTCCAACCATGCCGAGCTGGGGGCCATGATCCTGAAGCCCTACGTCTCCGAGCAGAACTACTGGATGATGGACAAGCACGGGATCTTCCAGGGCTATTACTTCTTCCATCACCTGGGCCTGGACCGCGACATGCGGGACGAATTCCGGGGCCATCCCAGTTTCGAGTACACAGCCCAGTTCTGCCATCTCTACGACCAGAACAGCTTTGACCCGGCCTATGAGTCCATGCCCCTGTCGGCCTTCGAGCCCATGATCCACCGCGTGACGGCCCAGCCCAAGCGCTCGATCTACCGCCGCAAGGACGCCTGAGGGAGCGGGGCCCCCGGGCCCCGGAGCGGCCGACATGGCCTATGAGGACATCCTCTACGAGGTAGAGGCGGGGGTGGCGACGGTCACCCTCAACCGGCCAGACCGGCTCAATGCCTGGCGCGGGGTCATGGAGGGCGAACTGCGCCTGGCCATGCGGGTCGCGGCGGACGATCCCGGTGTGAAGGTCATCGTCCTGACCGGTGCCGGCCGCGGCTTCTGCGCCGGGGCGGACATGGAGGTCCTCCAGGGGGCCATGGCGGCGGGAGGGACCGGCGGCAGTGGCCCGGACGCCTTTGATCCCACCTCGCGCCCGGACTTCCGCCTGCAGTACCCCTATTTCCCGGCCGTCCCGAAGCCGATCCTGGGGGCCATCAACGGCGCCTGCGCCGGCCTGGGCATGGTCATGGCCCTCTACACCGACATCCGCTTCGCCTCGGACGCGGCGGTCTTCACCACCGCCTTTTCTCGCAGGGGCCTGATCGCCGAGCACGGGATGTCCTGGCTGCTGCCGCGGATCGTCGGCATGGCCAACGCCGCGGACCTGCTCTACTCGGCCCGCCGGGTCGACGCCGCCGAGGCCCTGAGGATCGGACTGGTCAACCGGGTCTTCCCAGCCGCCAGCTTCCGGGACGACGTCACGGCCTATGCACGCATGCTGGCCACCGAGGTCTCGCCCCGCTCGCTTGCGGTCATGAAGCGCGAGCTCTGGAACAGCCCCTTCCAGTCCCTCTCCGAGGCGATCGTCGACGCCAACGCCGACATGGCCCTCAGCCTGAAGTCCGACGACTTCAGGGAGGGCGTGGCCCACTTCCTCGAAAAGCGGCCGGCGAGGTTCACGGGGCGTTGAGTTCACGGTTGGCCAGTACCGGGCAGGGTTCAACCGGACATGAGAGTGCGAAGGCGGCCAGCGGCGCGTCCGTGCTGGCAGACTATCTGCGCCCCGAGGGCCGAAAGCTGGCGGCGCTCGCCGTCTTCCTGGTGGCGGGCACTGCGGTCCAGCTGGCTTCGCCACAGATTATCCGGACCTTCATCGATACGGCGGCGCAGGGCGGAGCCGATGCCCCCCTGGACCAGCTCTGGATGCTGGCGGGCCTGTTCATCGCCGTCACCCTCCTCGCCCAGGTGCTGCAGATCGGCTCGACCTATTTCAGCGAACAGCTGGGCTGGTCGGCGACCAACCGCATGCGCCAGGACCTGGCCACCCACGCCCTCGACCTCGACATGGCCTTCCATACGGCGAAGTCGCCGGGCGAGCTGATCGAACGGGTCGACGGCGACGTGGCCGCCCTGGCGGCCTTCTTCTCCCAGTTCATCCTGCAGATCATCGGCGGTGCCCTGCTCCTTGGGGGCATACTTGTGGTGCTCTACCTGCAGGACTGGCGGATCGGGGCCCTGCTGACGGTCTTCGCCGTCGTCGCCGGGGTCGCCCTGCACGCCATCCGGCGCATTGCCGGGGGGCGGTGGGAACGACTGCGCGAGGCCTGGTCGGCCTACTCCGGGTTCCTGGAGGAGCG
>JBMOEP010000399.1:0-2128 GCA_049314675.1 Phenylobacterium sp. | reverse complement strand
CGCAGGCCCGGGTGCAGACCTCGCCCATGATCATCATGGTGGCGTGGGACTGGGTCCAGCATTCGCCGATGTTGGGGCAGGCCGCCTCCTCGCAGACGGTCACCAGGCCGTGGGCCTTCACAATGGCCCGGGTGGCGGCATAGCCCTCCGACCCGGGCGCACGCACCCTCAGCCAGTCGGGCTTGCGCAGGACAGGCGTATCCGGGCGGTTGCGCTTTTCCGGGTGCCGGGGACGTGGGCCCTGGCGGGTGTCGATCACGGTGGCCATGCCCCTAAATCAGCCCTTCGGCGATCCGGATCAAGCGCCCCTGGCCATCACGGACTGTAACGTGCCTTTTCATTCCTGTGGGGCGTGACTACCTTCGACCTCAACAGGACAGGCGGGGAGACGGCGAATGGGCAAGCTGGGCGAGCACCTCTATGGCGGTGGAACCCTATTCAGCGCCCTGGTGGATGCCAGGACGACCTATGGTCCGAAGAAGCTGATCCTGGAGGATCAGGACCGCAACCCGCTCAGCTACACCGACCTCTTGCGCTCCGCCTTCGCCCTGGGTCGCCGGATCGCCGCCTTCACGGTAAAGGGCGAAAGGGTGGGGGTCATGCTGCCGGCGAGTTCGGCGGGGGTGGTGACCTTCTTCGCCCTGCACGCCTTCGGCCGCGTACCGACCATGCTCAACTTCACCTCGGGCATCCGCAACCTCAAGGCCGCCTGCCAGCTGGCGGGCGTCAAGCACGTACTCACCGCTAACAAGTTCATTGAACAGGGCCAGCTGCACGACCTGGTCGACGCCCTCGAGACCGTCGCCACCGTTACCTATCTTGAGGATGTCCGGGAAAAGGTCGGCCTGTTGGACAAGCTCTTCGCCGCGGCGGCGGGTGCCCTGCCCCAGCAGTTCGCGACCTCGGCCCAGCCGACGGACATCGGGGTCATCCTGTTCACCTCGGGCAGTTTCGGTGTGCCCAAGGCGGTTGTCCTGACCCAGGAGAACCTGGTCGCCAACGTCGCCCAGGTGTCGACCTTCATCGACATGGATCCGGACTGGGTGATGTTCAATCCCCTGCCGATCTTCCACTCCTTCGGGCTGACCGGGGGAATTCTCCTGCCCCTGCTGACCGGAATGAAGGTGTTCGAGTATCCCTCCCCCCTCCACATCAAGCAGATCCCGGCCCTGATCAAGGACACCGGGGCCGCCATCCTGTTGGCGACCGACACCTTCATCAACCAGTACGCCAGGGCCAGTGACAGCGATGAGCTTTCCGGCCTGAAGTATATCGTCGCCGGTGCTGAAAAGGTTCGGGAAGAAACTCACAACCTGATGCGAGACCGCTTTGGTGGCGTTCCGGTCGTCGAAGGCTATGGCGCCACCGAGGCGGCACCCATCATCGCCATCAACCGCCCGAATGATAATCGCCGCGGCACGGGTGGGGGATTGATGCCCGGCATGGAGGCCCGACTGGAACCCGTCGAGGGCGTTACGGGCGGCGGAAGGCTCCTGGTCCGCGGGGCCAACGTCATGGCCGGCTACTTGCGCCCCGACGGCACCCTCGATGCTCCTGTCGATGGCTGGCACGACACGGGGGACATCGTCAGCCTGAGCGACGACAACTGGATCACCATCCTTGGCCGCGTAAAACGCTTCGCCAAGATTGGCGGTGAAATGGTCTCCCTGACCGCCGCCGAGGACCTGGTCCTGTCCCTCTGGCCCGACAATCGCCACGCCGTCATCGCCATGCCGGATCCCAAGAAGGGCGAGCGGCTGGTCCTCTTCACCAACCGCGCCGACGCCGCCACGACCGCCATCATCGAACATGCCCAGTCCCTGGGGGCCCCTGAGATCGCCGTACCCCGCAAGATCATGATGATTGCCGAAATCCCCGTCCTGGGAACGGGCAAGACCGACTACGGGACTATAGAGCGCCTTGCCGCGGTAGACGGCCGCCGGGCCTCCTGAAGCCGCAGCGCAATTCCGCCCCCCAGGGGGAGGTGGCGGGCGCAGAGCAACGGAGGGGGTCTACGGCGGTGCCGACTGGACGTGCAGCGCGGGCCCGAAGGCGTCCAGCGCCGCCTCCGGCCCTACAGACGGCCGCCAGCCCTACGCAGCGGCATCGCTCGCGGCAGGTTCAACGC
>JBMOEP010000398.1:0-2149 GCA_049314675.1 Phenylobacterium sp. | reverse complement strand
TAGCCCGACAGGATGACAAGCAGCAGGACCACCGGGGCCAGGGCCATCCAGGGCGAGCCGATCCCTGACAGGGCGCTCATGACCGGGAAGGTCGCCAGGGCCCCGGCACCGAAGGCGAAGATCAGGGTGGTCTTGCGGCCGACCCGGTCCGAGAGCAGTCCGAACAGGGGCTGGATCAGCATGTAGACCACCAGCGAGCCGGCGCTGATGGCGGTGGCCGTGTCCTTGGTGAAGCCCGTCGTGTTGACCAGGAACTTCTGCATGTAGGTCGTGTAGGCGTAGAAGGCGAGCGAGCCCGCCGAAGTCAGGACGGAGATCATCGCCGTCTCCCGGGGGAAGCGCCGGAACATCTGGACGGCGCCCAGGCGCTCCACGCCCAGGGCCTGGGCGGCCAGGAAGGCGGGGCTCTCGTGGATCCCCCGGCGGATGACGAAGACCACCACCGCCAGCAGGCCGCCGACAACAAAGGGTATGCGCCAGCCCCAGGCCTCGAGGTCGGCCTTGGGCAGGAGGTGCTGCAGCAGGATCAGCACGGCCAGGGCCGTCAGCTGGCCCATGATCAGGGTGGTGAACTGGAAGCTCGACCAGAAGCCCCGCCGGGTACGCCCGGCCATCTCCGACATGTAGGTGGCGCTGGCGCCATACTCGCCGCCCAGGGACAGGCCCTGGACCAGGCGGGCTGCCACCAGGCAGATGGGCGCCAGGGGGCCCCAGGCCGAATAGTCCGGCAGGATGGCGATGGCGAAGGATCCGGCGCACATCAGCGAGACCGACAGGGTGAGGGCTGCCCGGCGGCCGGCCCGGTCGGCGTAGAGGCCGGTCAGCCAGGCGCCCAGGGGCCGGGCCAGGAAGCCCACCCAGAACACAGCCGCGGCCTGCATCAGCTGGGCCGTGGTGTCCCCCTTGGGGAAGAAGTGCGGGGCAAAAGAGAGGGCGAAGGAGGAGTAGGCGAACCAGTCGTACCACTCCACCAGGTTCCCGGCGGCGCCGCCCAGTATGGCCCGGATTCGGGCCAGGGGCGTCAGGACTGGAGGCTCAGGGCTGGCGGTCGGCGGGGCACCCGTCGAGGCTGCGGTGTCGGTCATCTCTCCCCTCCCCCCGGCCTTGCGGTCAGGCCTCGTCGGCCGTGTGCCCTGGTGTCCGGTCGGCTGTCGCGCGCAGGTAGGCCATGTGGCCAATGAAGGCGCCCTTGACCCAGGGCAGGAAGCTCAGGGTCACCGCGGTCAGGAAGACCATGGCCACGGGAATGACCACCGCCGGCGGACCCTGCCAGACCCAGGGGATGAACAGGAGCGGCACGATGACCATGTGGCCGACGATCAGCATGGTGAAATAGGCCGGGCCGTCATCCGCCGGATAGCGCGCCAGGTCGACGCCGCAGGCCGGGCAGGTCGGGTTCACCTTGAGGTAGGACCGGAACATCTGCCCGTCGCCACAGTGCGGGCAGCGACCACGCAGGCCGCGGGACAGGGCGGTAGCGAAAGCAAGACTTTGGCTCATGCGCCCCATATGCGCGCGCGGAGGCCAAAAGACCAGAGGCGCTCCACCTAACCCGCCAGCTGGGCCGTCAGGACCTGGGCGTCGAAATAGTCGCGGTAGAAGACGATCTTGCCGTTCTTGACCTCGAAGACACCGGTGACCGGCAACTCCACCCACTTCGACCCGAACAGGTGCCGGTCCAGGCGCTCCATGAACACCACCGGCCCGGCGACAGCCCGGCGCAGGATGTGGAATTCGTTCTTCGAGATCGGCGCGAAGAAGGGCTCCAGGAAGCCCACCACCCCGGCCGGGCCCACATGCACCGTGCCCGGGGCGTTCATGTTCTCATAGTGGCCGTCCTCGGCCACGAAGGCGGCGGCGGCGGCATAGTCCTTGGCCTCCATGGCGGCCAGGAAGGCATCGACGACGGCGGCGGGATCGGTGGGGGCGCTCATGGGCGGTCTCCTTGATGGTCGGTTCAGGCGCGGGCGTCGCCCAGGAGGACGCGGCGCAGGTCGCCGCCCGTCCGGGCGAGGAGGTAGAGCAGGTAGATGGCGAGAAAGGGCATCCCGCCAAGAAAGGCCACGACCGCCAGGCCGAGCCCACTCGCCGAGAAGCCGTTGCGCCAGGCCGTCCAGAGGGCGGACAGGGCCAGCATGAACATGAAGTC
>JBMOEP010000397.1:0-2151 GCA_049314675.1 Phenylobacterium sp. | reverse complement strand
CTTCTTCATCGAAGCCTTCCGCCGCCTCGGCGGGCAGATGAAGCCGCGGGAGGAGGGGCGCTGGGAGGTCACCCATGTCCCGGTCAACCTGCGGGAACGCGACCGGCAAATCGGCTCAGGCGCCCCGGTCCAGAAGAAGTACGAGCGTATCTGTTTCGACAAGGCCTTCATCAACCAGCAGCCTGTCGCCGCCTTTGTCGCGCCCGGTCATCCGCTCATGGAGGCGGTGATCAGCGACGTGCGGGAGACCTTTGGCAACCTCATGAAGACAGGCGCCGTCTTGGTGGACGACACCGACGATGGCGACGAGGTCGCAGCCATTTTCCTGCTCCAGCATGCGGTGCAGGATGGCCGGCCAGGTGGTGGCGGCCGGCCCCATGTAATCTCGGAAAAGCTTCAGTTCGCGGCCCTGGGCCCGGATGGCTCGGCCTCTGACGCCGGTATCGCTCCGCACCTCAACCTCAGGGCGGCCAGCCCCGAGGAGATCGAACAGGTTCGCGACCACCTGACCGCCGACTGGCTCCGCCAGGACCTGGATCGCGCCGCCGTCCGGTTCGCGACCGTCGAGCTCGCCCAGCGCCACGTGACTGAGGTCCGCAATCGTCGCCTGCCCGAGATTAAAAAGGTCGAACAGGAGGTAAGGGCCCGCCTCACCAAGGAGATCAACTACTGGGACTCCCGCGCCCTGGAACTTAAGGAAGACGAGAAGGCTGGCCGCAAGACCCGCCTCAGTTGGCAGAACGCCCAGCGCCGGGCTGAAGACCTGGCCGAGCGCCTCAAGCGTCGCCTCGACGTCCTGGATCAAGAGCGCTTCATCACCTCCCAGCCACCTCGGGTTCTGGGGGGTATGCTGGTCGTCCCCCGCGGGCTTCTGGCCGCGACGGCGCCCGCCGGCGCCGCGCCCAGCGGATTTGCCGAGGATGCAGAGGCTCGAAAGCGGATCGAGATGGCCGCCATGACGGCTGTGATGGAGACCGAGCACGAGCTGGGCAACAGGCCGACCGACGTCTCTGCCCAGAAGCTGGGCTACGACATCGTTTCTTACGACCCTAACGCCGACTGTCAGCGCTTTATCGAGGTGAAGGGTCGGGTCGACGGTGCGGACAGCGTCATGATTACGCGCCAGGAGATTATCACCTCGCTCCACGAGCCGGACCGTTACATCCTGGCCATCGTCCAGGTCGCCGACGCCTTCGTCTCAGCGCCCCGCTACCTCCGCGGTGCCCTCGACACCCGCGAGCCGCCGTTTGGCCACAGCGCCATCCAGTTCAAGCTCAGGGACCTTCTCGCGAGGGCGGGAGCGCCAGCATGACGGAAACCGATCGCCCCCTCATAACCATTCCCTTCGAGGTGCCGGAGCGGGTGTTTACGGAGGCACCCAAGCCCTTTGGACATGATTATGGCAGGCGATGTTTCCGACTGCTGCGCATGGCTTCCATCCTTCACATGAAGGGCTTTCAGGGGCTGAGAGTGCGGCCCTACATGCATCCGTTGGCCTACCGAATTGAGTTCTTCCCGGCGGCATACGCCAACCTGGATGGCGTCAGCTACCTTTGGGACGCCGTGGGCGGATGGATGGACAGGAACCCCCTGATTGCGACGTACTCAGGTGCTGACGGATCCAGGTACTTCGGCTGGGAAGACGTGAGTGGCGCCTCAGCCCATGACCTCGCCGTAAAGTTTGTTGAGAGATTCCCTGAGCTCGCAAAGGCGACCTACCATCTCGACTTTGAGTATGCAGGCTGGTTCGCGACTCTGCTGGGGCACTGTGAGTACGGATACCTACCCTACCTCTACGCAGAGTTTGAGTCGGAGATAGGCGTCATGCGCCTGCACAAGATTGACGCGTCTGCACCGGGTCCAGACATGAAAACCTTCCCCTTTCCGCCTAGGCGCTCTGCGGGGGCCGAACTGTTGCCCCGCCCCCGACCGGCATGGATGTCGGAATGATGGATCGCGGGCGCGGAAGTTCACATCCAGACAAGGCGGCGCTCGCAGGCGCGGGCGCCACCTTGGCTGAGGGCGAGGACGGCGTCGTTGCCTTGGGCGACGAGGCAGCGCTCGAGGGGATGGAGATGCAGGGCGCGCCCAGGCGCTTGACCTCGCCCTCGAAGATGGGCTTGCAGTCGGCGTAGACCTCGTCGACGGGGC
>JBMOEP010000396.1:0-2154 GCA_049314675.1 Phenylobacterium sp. | reverse complement strand
CGTTGACCCCCTCACCCGGCTTCGCCGGGAGCTCCCCCTGATGGGGAGCAATTGGCTCGGTAATTCCGCCCCCAAGGGGGAGGTGGCGCGCGCAGCGCGACGGAGGGGGTCAAGGGCGCTTCAGCTGCCCGCTCACCGCGCTCGGCCCGGACACTCGCCGTCTAGGCCAGGACAGCGGCACCCGGAAACAGGGTCTCAAGCTGGCCCTGGGCCTGGTCCGACAGGCTGACCTCAAGGTTCACTGCGCCGTCTTCCTGGTCCCGACGCGCAATCACCCGGCCATGGCGATAGAGCCAGGCGACGAGATCCCCCTGCCCGGCTTCCGCCCGGACCGCCATGGGCGGCGCCTCGTCGATCAGGCCGGCGATCCGGCCCAGCAAGGCCTCGCACCCCTCCCCCGACAGGGAGGACACGAGCACTGCGGGGGGACGGGCGCGCAGGACATCGGCGGCGAGTTCCTCCCGGGCCTCAGGATCCAGGCGGTCGGCCTTGTTCCACACCTCGATCACCCGGCGGGCGTCCATTTCGACGTCCAGGCGACCCAGGACCTCCCGCACGTCCGCCGCTTCGGCGTTGCTGTCAGGGCTGGAGATGTCTCGCACATGCAGGATAACGTCGGCCTCGCTGACCTCCTCGAGGGTGGCCCGGAAGGCTTCCACCAACTCGTGCGGCAGGTCTGAGATGAAGCCCACGGTGTCGGAGAGCACCACCGGACGCCCGCCGGGAAGCGGCAGGGTCCGAAGGGTCGGATCCAAGGTTGCGAAGAGCATGTCCTTGGCCACCACCCCGGCGTCCGTCAGCCGGTTGAACAGGGTCGACTTGCCCGCATTGGTGTAGCCGACGAGGGCAACGGAGGGTGCCGGTGCCCTCTGGCGGGCAGCGCGCTGGAGGTTCCGCGTCCGGCGGACCTCGCCCAGCTCGCGTTTCAGTCTCCCGATCTTGTCGGCGATGAGCCGGCGGTCCGTCTCGATCTGGGTCTCGCCGGGGCCGCCCATGACGCCAAAGCCACCCCTCTGGCGTTCGAGGTGGGTCCAGGTGCGCACCAGGCGGGACCGCTCGTAGGAGAGCCGCGCCAGCTCGACCTGGAGGCGTCCCTCCCGGGTCCGCGCCCGGCGGGCGAAGATCTCCAGGATCAGGCCGGTCCGGTCGATCACCTTGACCTTCCAGGCCTTCTCCAGATTGCGTTGCTGGACGGGGGTCAGGCTGTCGTCGATGACGGCCACGTCTGCATCCAGGGACTCGCAGAGGGCCGCGATTTCCTCGACCTTCCCGGACCCGAACAGCGTCGCAGGCGTGCGCTTACGAAGGTGGACGAGCAGGCTGTCGCGGATCTCGAGGTCAAGCGCCCTCGCCAGCCCTTCGGCTTCCTCCAGACGCGCCTCGGGACTGCGCCCGGAGACCCTTCCGTCCCGCTCGGGATGGATGACCACCGCGCCCTGGATGGGCGCCTCACGGCTGACGCTGTGACCGGTCAATCGATTTCGTCTTCGGAGGGCTCGTAAAGCTGGACAGGCTGTGCGGGCATGATGGTGGAGATGGCGTGCTTGTAGACAAGCTGGGCCTGGCCGTCGCGGCGCAGGAGGACGCAGAAATTGTCAAACCAGCTGACAACACCCTGCAGCTTCACCCCGTTGACGAGAAAGATGGTCAGGGGCGTCTTGGTCTTGCGGACACTGTTGAGGAAGGTGTCCTGCAGGTTCTGCTTTTTATCGCCGGACATGGCTTTTCGCTCTCTTGTGTTGGGCGGGACTCCGCATCCCGCCGACAGCCGCTAGATCGCCGCGGCCCTGGCCTCTGCAATATATAGGCTACGAAGCCGCGTTGCTACGGGTCCAGGGTGCCCCGTCCCGATCTGCCGCCCGTCAATGGCGACAACAGGCATGAGCAGGGCCCCGGCACCCGTGAAAAAGGCTTCCCGGGCGGACAGGGCCTCCTCGAGGCTGAAGGCGCGTTCCTCGATCCGGATGTTCTCACTCCGGGCGACCTCCAGCAGGGTGGCCCGGGTGACTCCGCGGAGGATGTTGGCCGAGGTATCCCGGGTCACCAGCACGCCATCGGCGGTGACGATCCAGGCGTTCGATGAGGCCCCCTCGGTGACATTGCCCTGAGCGTCGATGAACCAGGCCTCGCCAGCGCCAGCGGCCCGCGCCGCCT
>JBMOEP010000395.1:0-2173 GCA_049314675.1 Phenylobacterium sp. | reverse complement strand
AGGCCTGGTGGAAGGCCGAGGGTCCGGGCCGGAATGGCTGATCCCAAGCCCACCCCCGAGGCCATCCGGCTGTCGGCCTCCGTCGATGCCGCCGCCGTGCGGCTGGCCGCCCTTCGGACCGAGGTCCAGAGGGCGGAGACCGCCGAGGCCCTGGCCCGGCTGCGTCTGGGCGAGGCCCTGGTCGAGGCCCTGTGCGCCCGGTCGGTGGCCGAGGCCCGGCTCCGCGCCTCCCACTTCGACCGCTACCGGACTGCCGCCCTTGGGCTGCGGCGACCGGACCGGCGCAACCGGCTCCGCAGGCTGGCCGAGAAGGCGCTGGCGCGGTTCGGGGGTCCCGGCCGGGCCCTCGTCCGGGCCCGGGCAGCCCTGGGCGCCGGAGTGGCCCTGTTCGATCCCGACCATTACCGCGCCAGCGTCCCCGGACCGGTCGGTGCCGACCCCCTGGCCCACTACCTGGTGTGGGGGGGCGATGCCCACCTGTCGCCACATTCCCTCTTCGATTCAAGATTTTACGCCGATCGCAACGCCGACGCCCTGGCCCGGACGGGCCTGACGCCCCTGGACCATTTCCTGCGCGAGGGGGCCGCCGACGGCCGCGATCCGCACCCCCTCTTCAGCCTGGAATGGTATGTCTCCCAGGCTCCCGAACTGGCCGCGACGGGGGAGAATCCGGTGCTCCACTACCTGCGCAGCGGCGCGGCGCGGGGGCTGTCGCCGCACCCCCTCTTCGACCCGGCCTGGGTCCGGGAGGGCGGGGGCGACCTTGTCTGGTACCTCACGGAAGGCTGGCGGCAGGGCGCCTCGCCCCACCCCCTGTTCGACCCCGCCTGGCGGCGGGTCTCGGGGTTGGATACCGGCCAGGCCGAGCCCCTGGCGCGCTTCGTCCTGACCGCCAAAGACACCCTGGAAAGCCCAGGTCCCCTTTTTAATTCAGAGACTTATGCCCAGGCTCGGGGCGAAGCCATGGACCCCGCAAAGGACCCGCTCAGCGACTACCTGGCCGGCGGCGCCTGGGCCGTCCTGGGGCCGGAAGGGCTCCATCCGGCCCTCGCAATCCTGGACGATCCTGAGGCGATACGGTCAGGAATGACCCCGGCCGAGGCCCTGGCCCGGCGCTCAGGAGCGGCCACCCAGCTGGCGCCAGATCTCGGCGTAATAGTCGGGGATGTAGTGGAACGGGCTTAGCCCCCAGACATGGTCCGGATCCGAAAGGATCAGGGAGTCCGGGGCCCTCACCACCTCCAGGCCGGGGAGGATGGCGCGGCTGGCGGCGTGCATCCGCCCCAGCCGGGCGTTGTGCGCCGCCCGCGAGGCCCGCCGGCCCGGGGTGATCTCGAGGTCCGGGTCGAGGGCCTCGATGCGTCCCGACGGCGTCTGGAGAGCGTTCGACCACCGCGCCTCATGCAGCACCAGGCGCGTTCCGGAGAGGGCGCCGCCGGGCGCGCAGAGCGTCGCCAGGGCGTCGAGCCCGCGTCGCCAGAGCGTCGCATCCGCCGCGCTGAGGGCGTCGACCCGCCGGAGCGCCTCCAGGGGGCGCAGGGCGTCCCAACCTGAGGTCTCCAGCTCCCAGGAGGCGGTCACCGCGCCCCCCGCCCCGACCAGCAGGTCGAACCGCTCGTCGATGAAATCGAGGATGACCACGTCAGGCCGGAAGGCGGCAAGGCGGGCCAGGGCGGTCTTGGCCAGGTCGGTCCGCAGGGCCTGGGCCGGGTTGGGCCTCAGGCCCGGCGGCGGGGCGTCGGGCAGGACCAGCCCCTGCGGCCGGGCGGCGAACAGGCTCGGCAGCCGGGTCCTCGAAATATAGAGGAGGTCGTCGGGCGGGGCGCCCATCATGCGCCACAGGTCGCGGGTCACGCAGCTGCCAAGGATGGCGACGCGCCCACCCCCGGCGAGGGGTGGCACCGAACGGGACGACCGGCTCATGGTGCCATCAGTAGGTCGAATCGACCCGTGGTGCACAGACCCCGGTGCGGGGGACAGCGGCGGCTCAGTTGACCCCCTCCGTCCCGGGGCCTTGGCCCCGGTCCACCTCCCCCTGGGGGGAGGAATTAGAGGCGCTCAATGGCTCCCCATCAGGGGGAGCTGTCGGCGCAGCCGACTGAGGGGGTCAGCGGCGACTCGGCTGTCCACCTTCATCCACGAGGGCCAGGCCCTCCGGAGAGGGGGCGTGGGG
>JBMOEP010000394.1:0-2176 GCA_049314675.1 Phenylobacterium sp. | reverse complement strand
AAGTACGCTGATCGCCGGCTCTCGCCGGCGGCCGTCATCCTCGGGGGTGACGAGATCGCCACAGGAACCGTCACGGTGAAGGACCTGGACCTCGGCAGGGCCCTGGCCTCCGACGTGACCGACAACGCCGCCTGGCGGGCAGATCGACCTGGCCAGCAGACGGTCGCCCGGGACCAGGTGGTCGCCGTCGTGCGGCGCATCCTCGGAGACGCGCCGTGATCCAGGAGCCGCCCTTCCCCGACGACCGCCTCGAAGCCCTCCGCGCGCCCTTCCGCGAGACCGGTGCCATCTGGGTCCAGCCTCCGGTGTTGCAGCCTCTGTCCCTGGTGCTTGACCTTGCCGGAGAGGCCCTTCGCTCCCGGCTCTTCGTCCTGCAGGCAGCCGCCGGCCAGGAGGTCTGCCTGCGTCCCGACTTCACCGCGCCTGTCGCGCGCCTGCACCTCGCCTCGGGCGCGGTCGGAGGCGACTATGCCTACGAGGGCCTGGTGTTCCGCGCCTCCGAGGACGAGGCGGAGGAAGTCCTGCAGATCGGGATCGAGCGGTTCGCCGCTGCCAGCGACCGGCCCGCCGACGATGCCGAACTGGTGGACCTGCTCTGGCGGGCCGCCAAGGCAGGAGGGCGCGGGGATCTCTCCCTCCGGTTGGGCGACGCAGGCCTGTTTCCCGCCTTCCTTGACGCGCTGGGCCTTCACCCGGCCCAGGCCTCGCGGCTGACCCGCAGGGTTGGACGCCCCTCCCGGCTCGCCGCAGAGCTGGAGCGGAACGGACAGGCGGAGGATCGGTCCGGAGCGGGGGAGGGCGTCCTGTCCGGACGCCTCGCCGCCCTGCCCCCGGAAGAGGCCTCCGCACTCCTCGAGGAAGTCTGGACCCTCGCCGGGATCACTCCGGTCGGAGGCCGCACCGCCGCAGAGATCGCAGCTCGCCTGGTCACCCGCTCGGACGCCTCCCGCGCGCCGGCCCTTTCGCCCGGACAGGTCGAGGCGGTCCGGGCCTACCTGTCCGTCAGCGAGGCCCCGCGGGCGGCGTTGGCCCAGATCGCAGGCCTGGCGACCCCTGCCGCCGCCCTTCGGGCCCAACTCGCGGAATGGGAGCGCCGTCTTGACCGGATCGAGGCCGCCTCAGCGGGCGCCGCGCCGGCCGTCTTCGATGCCGCGCCCCGGGGCGACTTCGCCTATTACGACGGCCTTGTGATCGAGGTCGTGTCAAAGGCCCTCGGCCCGGCGCGTCCCGTCGCGGTGGGAGGGCGCTATGACAGCTTGCCGGCCCGGCTCTCCGGCGGGTCCAATGGCGGCGGATCGGCGCTCGGCGGTATGATCCGGCCGGGTCGGGCCCTTGTGGAGGCGGGACAATGAGCGACCCCCTGATCCTGGCCATACCGTCCAAGGGACGCCTCAAGGACCAGGTCGAAGCCTGGCTCCAGGACTGCGGCCTTGGCCTCGCCATGAGCGGGGGCGATCGCGGCTACAGGGCGAGGCTGCGTGGCGCCGACGGCGTCCAGGTCCGCCTGCTCTCGGCTGGCGATATCGCCGAGGCCCTTGTGGCTGGGGACGTCCATCTGGGCGTCACCGGCGAGGACCTCCTCAGGGAACAGGGCCCCGGGTCCGCCGAGGCGACCCTCCTCCTCCGTCCCCTGGGCTTCGGCCGGGCCGACCTCGTGGTCGCTGCCCCACGCAGCTGGCTCGACGTGTCCGTCATGTCCGACCTCGAGGACGTGGCTCATGAGCGACTTGTCCGCACCGGCCGCCGGCTGAGGGTGGCGACCAAGTACCTGGCCCAGACCCGTGAATTCTTCGCCCGGCACGGAATCGCCGACTACCGGATCGTCGAGTCGGGGGGTGCCACCGAAGGTGCCCCAGCCGCCGGGGTCGCCGACATCGTCGTCGACATCACCACGACGGGGGCCACCCTTCAGGCCAATGACCTGAAGATCCTGGAGGACGGCGTCATCCTCAGGAGCCAAGCCCACCTTGCTGCTGGCCTTCGGGCCGACTGGACCCCGGAGGGGCTTGCCGCTGCAGAGTCACTGATCCGGATCTTCGAGGCCCGGGCTGCCGCCCACGCCTCGGCCACCCTCATCTGGCCCGGCGGCGACGACGATCCGATCCTGCCCGACCTTGAGGCCCTGGGGGCCGTCCGTCGGCCCAACGGCCTGCTGGCGCCGGTGGCCCTGGTCCCC
>JBMOEP010000393.1:0-2180 GCA_049314675.1 Phenylobacterium sp. | reverse complement strand
CGGGCTGGCTTAGGCGCCCTGCCGGCGGGGCGCCCGGACGGTGGACACCCGCGTTTGGCTCTGCGCGATACTATTCAACCTCGCTTGGCGGCGAGGGTGCTCGCCGATGCGTTGATTGACAGTTCCGGGCCCGGACCGACAGTCTTGGGCCACACTGGGGGATTCCTGATGAAGACTCTTGCCCGCACCGCCTCACGGATCGCCCTGGCGCTTGGCCTCGCCGCTGCCTTGCCCGCCGCCGCTCAGGCCCAGGACGCCAAGGAGGCGCCCAAGTGGGATGTCGCGGCGCCTCCGGGGATGAAGGTGCGCCAGGTGCCGATTGCGGTCGAGGAGGGCACCTGGATGAACCTGGATGTCAGCCCGGACGGTCGGACCCTGGTCTTCGACCTGCTGGGCGACATCTACACACTGCCGATCGCCGGCGGGACGCCGACGCGGATCTCCGAAGGCCTGCCTTACGAAACCCAGCCGCGCTTCTCCCCCGATGGCCGGCGGATCGCCTTCACCTCCGACCGCGGCGGCGGCGACAACATCTGGATCATGAACCGCGACGGCAGCGACAAGCGCCAACTCACCAATGAGAGCTTCCGCCTGCTCAACCAGCCGAGCTGGAGCCCGGATGGCCATTACATCGTGGCCAAGAAGCACTTCACCACCCAGCGCTCGCTCGGAACGGGCGAGGTCTGGATGTACCACGTCTCTGGCGGGGACGGGGTGTTGCTGGTCAAGCGCCCGAGCGAACAGCACCAGAAGGAACTGGGTGAGCCGATCTTCGCGCCCGACGGTCGCCACGTCTATTTCACGCGCAACACTACGCCGGGTCCGATCTTCCAGTATGCGCAGGACAGCAACACCGCGCTTTTCGGGATCGATCGCTATGACCTCGAGACCGGCAAGACCGAGAGCGTGATCGGCGGCGAAGGCGGCGCGGTGCGTCCCACGCCTTCGCCCGATGGCAAGAAGATCGCCTATGTCCGCCGCGAGGCAACCCAGCCGCGGCTCTATGTCCGCGACCTGGCCACGGGCGAGGATCGCAAGATCTATGACGCCCTCGACATGGACATGCAGGAAACCTGGGCCGTGACCGGCGTCTATCCCAACATGGCCTGGACCCCGGATTCGGGCAGTGTCGTGATCTGGGCGGGGGGCAAGCTCAACCGGGTCGACCTGACCACGGGCAAGGGCACGGTCATTCCCTTCAGGATCGCCGATACGCGCGGCCTGATCGATCCTCCGCGTCCGCCGGTCGCGGTGGCGCCAGACAGCTTCGAGACCCGGATGCCGCGGGGGGCCAGTGTCTCGCCCGATGGCAGGTCAGTGGTGTTCGAGACCCTCGGCAAGTTGTGGATCAAGCCGATGGCGGGCGGCGAACCGCGCCGCCTGACCCGCGACGAGGCGGCGATGGAGGCCTATCCGTCCTGGTCGGCTGACGGCAAGACGCTGGTTTATGTCCGCTGGACCGACGCGGGCCTGGGCGAAGTCCGCACCCTTGCTGCCAGCGGCGGCAAGTCCACAGCCATCACCCCGGCCGGCCATTATGCCCGTCCGCGCTTCTCGCCCGATGGTAAGATCGTGGTCTACGAGAAGGACCGCGGCGGTTATCTTTCCAGCCCGCGCGGCTCGGCCGAGCCCGGCGTGTACCGAGTTGCGGCGACCGGCGGCAAAGTGACCCGCATCACCGACAATGGCCGTAATCCCCAGTTCGGGCCCGCCAATGACCGTGTCTTCCTGGTGGAAGGCGATGCCAAGGAGAGCCGCCTGGTCAGCCTCGACCTCAATGGCGAGGCGCGCCGCGTCCATGCCAAGGGTGAACTCGTCACTGACTACCGCGTCTCGCCCGATGGCAAGTTCCTGGCCTTCCGCCAGAACTACCAGGCCATCGTCACCCCGATGGTCCCGGGCGGCCAGGACGTCTCGCTCTCCACCAAGGGCGGCGCCCTGCCGGTCGTCAAGTTCAGCGGCGACGGGGCCGACTGGATCCACTGGAGCGAGGGCGGCAAGCGGTTGAACTGGTCGCTTGGCCCCACGGTGTTCAGCGCCGACCGGACTATCATGTTCGCCGATGCTCCGCTGGCCAAGGGCACCAAGCCCCCGACCTTCGAGCCACCCAGAAGTGGGGTTTCGATCTCGATGCGGATAACCGCAGACAAGCCCAAGGGCAGCCTCGCGATCGTCGGCGC
>JBMOEP010000392.1:0-2191 GCA_049314675.1 Phenylobacterium sp. | reverse complement strand
TGTCTACTCGGCCATCGTGGACTGACAGCGCCAGGCTCCCGGGAATCCCGGACCTGGGGGAAATGTGCCATCATGCTGGCCTGACTCGCGTCCGGAGCCCGCCCAATGCCCATGACCCAGACCGCCCTCGAAGCTGAACTGAGAGAGGCGTTTCCTGACGCCGACATCCGAATCGAGGACCTGGCGGGGGACGGCGACCACTATCGCGCCCGGATCGTGAGCAGCGCCTTCAGCGGCGTCCCACGGGTACGGCGGCACCAGCTGGTCTATGCCGCGCTCAAGGGTAAGATGGGGGGTGAACTCCACGCCCTGGCCCTCGAAACCCTGGCGCCGGACCAGGCCGGCTGAACCTGCGCCTTGACCCGACGCGGGCGGGTGCCTAGCTGATGAACAGCCCTTCGGGAGATTTCCTCATGTCCACCGACATTCCGATCCACGACTTCATCGGCCAGACCATCGCCGCCAATCCGGTGGTGCTGTTCATGAAGGGGGTGCCCGATCAGCCCCGCTGCGGTTTCTCCGCCCTGGTGGTCCAGGTCCTGGACCATATGGGCGTGGACTACATCGGGGTCGACGTCCTCCAGGACCAAGACCTGCGTGAGGGGGTGAAGACCTTCTCGGACTGGCCGACCATCCCCCAGCTCTACGTCAAGGGTGAGTTCATCGGCGGGGCGGACATCATCAAGGAGATGTTCCAGTCCGGCGAGCTCAAGACCCACATGGCCGAGCAGGGCCTCATCGCCTGACGGGTGCCCTGTGAGCCACCTGTTCGAGCCGCCAGAGGACCAGCAGGTCTTCTCCAGGGTCTTTGCCCCGGGACCGGCGGACATCGACGCCAACGGGCATGTCAACAATGTCGTCTACCTGTCCTGGGCCCAGGACCTGGCCATCGCCCATTGGGAGGCCCGCCAGTCTGAGGAAGACCAGGCATACTGGGCCTGGATCTGCCTGCGGCATGAAGTCGACTATCGCCGCGCCCTCCTGCCCGGGGAGACCGCAACGGGTCGCACCTGGGTGGCCCGGAAGGCAGAGGGTCCCCGCTTCGACCGCTATGTCCGGATCGACGGACCGGACGGCGCCATGTGCGCCCAGGTGCGGACCACCTGGTGCCTCATCGAGCGCGAGGGCGGTCGCCCCCGGCGTGTCCCGATCGAGATGGTTGCCCGCTTCATCGATCCGGCCTGACCGCCAGGGGATTGAGGAGGAAGACCGGTTCGTCCGCGGAGAGCCCCAGCGCCTTGCGGCTGAATACCACCTCTACCCAGGCCTCGGACGTATCCCGGCAGGTCTGCATCCGCCGGCGGGCGAAGGCGACTGTGGCCACCCCGCCCCGGCGCTCGACGAAGAAGGTCAGGTCCGGGCGAACCCCGCAGCCCCGACTGGCCACCTCGAGGCTCAGGTCCTGCGGTCCGATGCGAATGAGACGGACCGGCTCAAGTTCCGGGTAGGGGCCCGTCGCTGGATAGGGCTCCGGCCTGGGCAGGCTGGTGCAGCCGGCAAGGGCCAGGGTTCCGGAGAGGATGAAGCGTCGGGACAGCACGGCTGTATTCGACCCCGCTCCCGGTCACAGGGCAAGAGGGACTCAGGGCTGGATCTCAGGAGCCAGGCGGTGACTCGCCCAGGGGACAGACCGTCGCCGCCCGTGAGAGCAGGTCCCTTCGCAGCTTCTGTAGCCCCCTGATCCGCGACTCGATCAGTTGGGCCTTGGCGGTAAAGAGGGCGGCAAGAGGATCGGTAGGATTCTCCGCAGACAGGATCCCAGGCTGCGCCTCGGCGATCTCGGCAAGGGTGAATCCCAGGGACTTCGCCCGGAGGATGTACCGCAGCAATTCCAGGGCCGCGTCGGGAAAGTCCCGGTAGCCGTTCGCCCGGCGGGCGGACCCGAGAAGGCCCAGCCGTTCATAGAGCCGGACGGCGTCGACGCTGCAGCCCGCCCTGCGGGAAAGTTCCCCTATCTGCAATTCAGACTCCTTATCTTCCGATCCAGACTGGGAAATACCCCAGCTGCTCCTGGACCTGCCCGTCGTGGGAGGGAACGATGATGACCTCGGGATGAGCAATATGGAACCGGGTCAGCCGGGCGACCTGCTCATTCGCTCGCCTCCGCTCGTTGTCCACGATCAGGCTGGCGAGGAAGAAGCGGGGAGCGGCCCTGTCGAGGCCTGCAGTGGACCAGACCGTATCCCCGGGG
>JBMOEP010000391.1:0-2205 GCA_049314675.1 Phenylobacterium sp. | reverse complement strand
ATGGGAGGTCAGTGTCCGGCGGTTGCGCCGAAGACGACGTAGATGAAGGCGAACAGGAACAGCCAGACCACGTCGACGAAATGCCAGTACCAAGCCGCCGCCTCAAAGCCGAAGTGCTGTTTGGTCGTGAATCCACTGCCCATCAGCCGCGCCAGGCAGACGATCAGGAAGATGGTCCCGATCAGCACGTGGAAGCCGTGGAAGCCCGTCGCCATGAAGAAGGCCGAACCGTAGAGGCCCGAATTGTCCGCACCCTCACCCCCGAAGAAGTAATTGTGCTCGAGGATGTGCTGGTACTCGTAGACCTGCACCGCAGTGAAGACAGCGCCGAGGATGATGGTCAGGAGCAGGCCAATCTTGGCGGCGCGGCGGTCCCCCGTCTGCAGGGCGTGGTGCGCCCAGGTCACGGTGGTGCCGGAAAGCAGGAGGATCAAGGTGTTTAAGAGGGGCAGGTTCCAGGCCGGAACAGACTCGATGCCCTTCGGCGGCCAGGTGGCCCAGGCGGCGCGGACTTCCTCGATACCGGATTGCGTCCGGACCTCGTGGAACAGGGCCATTTCGAAGAAGATCCAGAACCAGGCCACGAAGAACATCACCTCGGAGGCGATGAACATGATCATCCCGTAGCGCAGGCCGATGCTGACGACCGGGGTATGGTCGCCCTGGTTGGCCTCGATCGTGACGTCACGCCACCAGGCGGCCATGGTCAGGATGACCCCCGCCAGGCCAGCGATGAAGACAACGAGGTTACCCTTTGGAAGACCGAAGAGACCCTTCATGGCGATCACGCCGCCAACGGCCATGACGCAGGCTGCAAGCGAGCCGACCAGCGGCCAGGGGCTCGGATTGACGAGATGGTAGTCGTGTTTGACGTCGCCCGCAGACATTGCGCCCCTGGTCCTCTTACTGCCGCTCCCCGCCCGTTAAGTCGCAAGGCCGGCGGGAGTTTCTGGTTGTGTCCCTATAGCCCTGCTTTCGCCATTCCGCCAAGCCCGGAAGGCGCCCCGGCGGCTTTCGGCTTCGCATCCTGCGAGGGGAAGAAGGTGTAGGACAGGGTCACTTCGGACTTGCCCCGGGTGTCAAAATCCTCGGCGAACTTCGGATCGACGAAATACACCACGGGGAACTCGACGGTCGTGCGCGCCGCTATGGTCTGGTCGCTGAAGCAGAAGCACTCGAGCTTCTGGAAATAAGCACCAGCGATCTGGGGCGTGACGTTGTAGACGGCATGCCCCGAGATGGGCTGGTCGCTGTTGTTGGTGACCGTGAAGTAGGCAAGCCCGGTCTCCCCGATCCGCAGGGTCTGCGAGGTCTGCTGGGGCCGGAAGGTCCAGGGCAGGTCCCTTACGTTGGCGTCAAACCGGACCTCCAGGGTTCGGTCGAGGCTGCGGGAAGCCGCCTGCTCGGCTCGCCGGGGCGTACCGTCAAATCCGGTCAACTGGCAGAAGGCCCGGTAGAGCGGCACCGAGGCAAAGGCGGCACCGACCATTCCGACGAAGCAGACAGAGCACAAAAGTGCGACCCGGGCGTTCCGGCGAGCGGCCTCAGAGGGGGCGGTTGATGACATTTCCACCCATCCGGAAAACAGTCACGAGATAGACCAGCACGACAAAGCCGACCAGGCCGATGGCGATGGCGATGTTTCGGCCACGGCGGGCTCGGGCCGCGGCGTCCACCGATCCGGCCCCGGGGGTATTGGAGTGGGTTTCAGGTTCCGTCATGTCAGACCTCAGGAAAGTCCACCCGCGGCCCGACCCCAGAGATGCTCGCCCAGCAGGGTGGCGAACAGCAGGGTCAGGTAGAGGATGGAATAAGCGAACAGGTTCCGGGCGTCGCGCGCCGCCGCCTGGACATCGTAAAGCCCATCGGTGACCCGGGGGTCCGCCGCGTCGCCGGCGCGGCCGGAACGGACCCTCCAGGCCAGGAGCAGGAAGACCGCACCGCCCAGGGCTGCGACCGCCAGGTAGGTCGTCCCACCAAGGCCCGTCGCCACGGGCGCAAGACAGACCGGAATGAGGAGCAGGCTGTAGATCCAGATCTGCCGGCGTGTAGCGGCTGCGCCAGCGGTGACCGGCAGCATGGGCACGCCGGCCGCAGCATAGTCCTCGCTGGTGTAGAGCGACAGGGCCCAGAAGTGGGGCGGCGTCCACATGAAGATGATGGCGCAGAGGAGCCAGGCGTCCAGGGGCGCCTGACCCGTAGCCG
>JBMOEP010000390.1:0-2205 GCA_049314675.1 Phenylobacterium sp. | reverse complement strand
AAGTCACAGATTTCCCGCGGGCTGGCGCGCCTGCGGCAGGACCTGGGAACCCGCCGATGACCCAAAACAGTGACACCGCCTCAGCGGAGTTCGACCCCCAGCTCAAGGCCCTGTTTGACGCACCGTTGCCAGGGCTCGAGAGCCCAGAGCTCGAGGGCCGGATCCTGGCGCGCCTGCTCCAGCGCAGGCGGGTGAGGGCCCTGGTCCTCGGTCTCGGTGGGCTCATCGGCGTGTGCATCGCCATTCGCAACTTCCTGGAAACCGGCGTTCCGGCGCCCGCCACCCAGGCGATCATCGACATCGCCTCTGGCAACGCCCTGGTCCGGGCCCTTGATGGTGCCCTCGGAGGCAGCATGGTTGGAACCCTCGCGGTCTGCGCGGGTCTCACGGTGCTCGGGCTGGCCTTGGTGAGGGCTCTGGAGGAGGCCTGAAGATAGCGAACCCTTGCCGCTAAGTTTCTGAGGGTCGGCAGAGGGCCTGCATTTCCTCGGGAAATGCGGTTTTTCCCCCGGACGGGGACCTACTGGACGTCAAGAGCCCAGGGTTTCTGGTGACATCTCTCGTCTCAGGGCGCGGGTCAGCCACCCTGCCGGGCACTGTCGCTGCCAGGTTTCTCAGGCGCCACGGTTCCGCCATGGGTGCGCTTCACCCTCGAGACATTGCGGCGAACCGGGCGGCGCTATAGTTTCCGCCGCGCCGGGTCGCGGCACCTCAATGCGGAGTCTCCAGAGTGGTCGACGTTTTCGAAGAGGTCGAGGGACAGATTCGCTCCGACCGCTATCGCGCCCTGGCGCTGAAGGCGCTGCCGGTGTTCATCGGTCTTGTCGTCCTGTTGCTGGCGGGTGTCGGGGGATGGCAAGGCTACAAGGCCTGGACCCAGAGCCAGTCGAACAAGGCCTCAGAGATCTACGCCAAGGGGCTCGAGGCCCTCGAGGCCGGGCGGCCCGCCGATGCGAAGGCCTCCTGGGAGACCGTCTCGAAGAGCGCAAGCCCGGCCTACAAGTCCCTGGCCTTGCAGCATCTTGGGGCTCTGCGCCTTGGTGAGCGCGACGTGAACGGTGCCGTCGCCCTGTTTGACCAGGCGGCGAAGGCAGCGCCGGATCCACTGATCGGCGATGCCGCCCGCCTGAAGGCCGTCTACGCCCTCCTCGATACGACGCCCCGTGCCCAGATCGACGCCCGGCTCGAGCCGCTCCTCAAGGCAGGTCGTCCCTTCCGGATGCAGGCCCGCGAGGCCGCCGCCTTCTCAAAGCTCCTGGCTGGAGACACAGCGGGTGCGCGTTCGGACTTCGTGGTCGTCTCCCTGGCCCCTGATGTCGCAGAAGGTGCCCGCAGCCGGGCCACTGCAGCCATCGCCCTGATCGACAGCGGCTCTGCGAAGGCCACAGCAGATCTCGTCAAGGCTGCTGCGGCCCTGCCGCCACCTCGTCCCCTCCCGCCTGGGGTTCCAGGGCTTCCCATGCAGGCGCCCGCCCAATGATCCGCTCCCGCTCCATGATCCTCGCCGTTCTGGCGACGGCGATGCTGCTTTCTGGCTGCGCCCAGACCCAGAGTCTGCTGAACTTCGGGGACAAGGGCCCAACGGAAACCGCCCAGGCGGAGAACCGGATTCCGCTTACCGGCTTTGACCAGGAGGTGACTGCCGAGGTAGGGCTTCAGGGCTCGAGCTTCTATCTCCCGGATCCGGTCTCTATGGACCAGTGGGCCCTTCCGGGGGGTACGCCCGAGCAGGCTCCGATGCACGCCGACGCTGGCAAGGCCCTGACCGTCGCATGGACAAGAGGCTTCGGGACTAGCCGGGGTCGTAATGCCCATGTCATGGCCCCGCCCGTGGCCGTAAATGGCAAGATCTACGTGATGGACGGCCATGCCGCCGTCAGCGCCCTCGACGCGCGCACGGGCGCCCAGGTCTGGAAAGTCGATCTGCGCGGCAATGCCCGCCGGGACACGGTCGCCTTTGGCGGGGGGCTTGCAATCGCCGAGGGCAAGGTGGTGGTGACCTCCGGCTACCGCTTCGTCACACAGCTGAATGCGGACACCGGTGAAGTTCTCTGGCGGACTGCGGTCGAGCAGCCGATCCACTCCGCCCCGACCATCTCCGGCGGCCGGATTTTTACCGTCGCCATCGATAACACCCTGCTGACCTTCGACTTCGCGACCGGCAAGGAGGGATGGACTTACCAGGCCCTCTCGGAATCCGCCCGT
>JBMOEP010000389.1:0-2206 GCA_049314675.1 Phenylobacterium sp. | reverse complement strand
GAGTCGGAACGCGACTCAGGCGGCTGACACGTCGAGGAGGGCGAAATGTCGCTGACGATCAATACCAACAAGTCGGCCATGGTCGCCTTGCAGAACCTGAACGCAACCAGCGACAAGCTCGGGGCCACGCAAAACAAAATCGGCACCGGCCTGCGGATTTCCACTTCTAAGGACAATTCAGCGATCTGGGCGATCGCCCAGAACCAGCGCGCAGATATTGGCGGCCTGGCTTCGGTCAAGATGGGGCTCAATCGTGCGCAGTCGATCGGCGACGTCGCCCTGACCGCCGGCCAGTCGATCTCGGAACTCCTGGTCCAGATGAAGGAAAAGGTGGTCGCCGCCCAGGACTCTTCTCTCACCACGGTTTCCCGAAATGCCCTCGACGCAGACTTCAAGTCCCTGCTGTCCCAGATCTCCCAGGTCATCCGTAACGCCTCCTTCGACGGGGCGGATCTGCTGGATAACTCCCTGCCGGGCGGGCTGAAGTTCCTGGCGGACGCGGGTGCCACGTCCTACGTGACCCTCGCGAACCAGGATCTTAGTCTCGACGGCACCATCATCACCCTGGCGTCGACCTCGTCCATCACCAGCACAACCCTGGCCTCTACCGCGCTGAGCCAACTGCAGGCTTCCATCGGTAATGTCAGCCTGGCGCTGGCCAAGATGGGCGCCCAGGTGAGGCAGATCGAGAACCACAACACCTTTGTGGGAAAGCTCTCGGACTCCATCGAGGCCGGCATTGGCAACCTGGTGGACGCCGACCTGGCCAAGGAAAGCGCCCGGCTACAGGCCCTGCAGGTGCAGCAGCAACTCGGCGCCCAGGCCCTATCCATCGCCAACCAGTCGCCGAACATCATCCTGTCCCTCTTCCGCGGGGGTGGATGACGGGTGAGGACTCCTTAAGGCTTGTGTCTTAAGGATATTGGTTACGGTGCGATCCACGCGCCGGTGAGGTGGGTTCTGTGACCTCGATCCGGAATTTCTCGGCCAGCACTGTCGGTCTGCTGTTCCCGTCGGGAACGGCGGATGCCTCCAACCCCCTTTCCGGGGTGGGGCAGGGGATTTCTGCCGATACGCTCTCAAATGCCTATGGCGCGCAGTCTGGTGCCACCGCGACCCGGAAGTATGCGCCGACGGCGCCCTGGTCGCCTTCGGCCCAGGCCAATCCCGCAAACGACGCCTCGCGCCTCTCCGAGGCGGCAAAGCAGGTCCTCAAGGGGGGCTCCAGCTTCATCAATGAGGATGCGGCACTCCTGGACATGCCGAACGCCAGCGCGGACTACAAGAAGCTGTTTGCCCTCTACAACGGCCTGAACACACTCTCCCAGCTCGTCGACAACGCCAAGGCCAAGTCGATTTCGACCGCAGACAAGGCCCAGCTCCAGAAGTCGTTCCGCTCCGGCGTCGCCGAGGTCGTGAGCTATGTCGGCTCCGCCCGCTTCGACCGGTTGCGCCTGGCCCTCGGTGAGGTGAACGCCTCGGCGCGGTCAACCTCGGCCTCAAAGGTCGCGCCGACCTCCTACGCCTCTCCTGCGCTCGTGGCCTCGGATCCGACCCAGACCCTCGACGCCCTCCAGGGCGATGTCCGCTTTACGATGCAGGTCACCCGCCTCGGACAGGTCCGGAACATCGACATCGACCTGTCCTCCCTGTCGCCCTCGGACCGGACCCTTCCCAAGTTCATCGCCTTCGTGAACGACAAGCTGTCAGCCGAGGGTCTTGTCACCCGCTTCGAGACCCGCCGGATCGCCGGACAGGAGCGGACCTCCACGGTGGGGGGCAAGACCATCTCCCTGGGCAAGACCCCGGATACCTGGGGCCTCAACCTCAAGCTCGACAGTTCGGAAGCCGTCAGCCTGACCCCCGCGTCGACTGTTCCGGCCATCTACCTGGCCCAGAAGGCGGGGAATCCGGACCCGGACGGCAAGCCAGCGACCAAGGACGCCGTCCTGTCCAACCAGCTCCTGAAGTTCCAGACGGGCGCAGACACCCTGGCGCCGCCGAGCCCCACCGGTACGGAGGCGGCCCTTGCGAGTGGCCAGGTCTGGTCCAAGACCATCGATCCTGGTCTTTCCGGCGTGCGGTCCATGCAGACCCTGCCGGACGGTTCAGTCCTGGTCCTGTCGGATGTCGCCGGGGCGCTGGACGGCCAGAACATTCGCGGCGATCGCGACGTTGTCCTGCAGAAGTTTGATTCCGCCGGAAA
>JBMOEP010000388.1:0-2210 GCA_049314675.1 Phenylobacterium sp. | reverse complement strand
GCGGTGGCTGATGCGCTCCACGTCCTGCTCGATGATCGGGCCCTCATCGAGGTCGCCGGTGACGAAGTGGGCCGTGGCGCCGATCACCTTCACCCCCCGGGCGTGGGCCTGGTGATAGGGCCGCGCGCCCTTGAACCCTGGCAGGAAGGAGTGGTGGATGTTGATGCACCGTCCGGCCAGGTGCCGGGCCATGTCCTCGGACAGGATCTGCATGTAGCGCGCCAGGATGACGAGGTCGGTCCCCGTGGTGGCGATCAGGTCGCTGACGCGCGCCTCCTGGTCCGCCTTGGTCTCGGGGCTCACCGGGAGGTGGTGGAAGGGGATCCCCTTCAGGTCGGTGTGCGGAAAGCTCGTTTCCGGGTGGTTGGAGACTACCGCCGAGATGTCCATGGGCAGCTCGCCCTGGCGCCAGCGCCAGATCAGGTCCGCCAGGCAGTGGTCGGTCTGCGAGGCCAGGATCATCACCCGCCGCCGGGCCTTGGGATCGCGCAGGGTCCAGTCCATGGCGAGGTCCGCCGCCAGCATCGCCAGGCCCGGTCGCACCGCCTCCGCCCCGCCGGGGCCGGGGGTGAAGACCACCCGCATGAAGAAGCGGCCGGTCTCGGCGTCGTCGAACTGCTGGGCGTCGAGGATGTTGGCGCCGTGCTCGAACAGGAGGGTCGAGACCCGGGCGACAATGCCAGGGCGGTCGGGACAGGACAGGGTGAGGATCACGGACAGGCTCCCAGGAGGGCGCGGCGCAGAGCCCGTAAGCCGCAGGCCGGCAAGGCGCGCCGCCTCAGGTTCGCCGGGGCAGCGGCTCAGATGCCGCCAAGCAGGGCCGGCAGGATGTAGCGCTGGACGCCCTGCAGGATCAGCAGGGCGAAGACCGGGGTGATGTCCAGGCCGCCGATGGGCGGGATGAAGCGCTGCAGGGGCGCCAGGACCGGGGCGGTCAGGGTTTCGAGAATCCTTTGGATACCGGCCACGGCGCTGTTGCGCAGGTTGATGACGTTGAACGCCGTCAACCAGGACATGATGGCGCTGATGATGATCGCCCAGACCATGAGCGAGATCAGGCCATTAAGGATGAAGTGCAGGAAGCTTCCAATCATTCCCGCCTCATAAAGGCCCCGCACGCCGGCGGCAAGACGGGACCGCCAAGCTGTCTTGACAGCCCCGCCCCAAGACCGCTTATTCCGCCCCTTCCTTGGGGCCGTAGCTCAGTTGGTAGAGCGCATCGTTCGCAATGATGAGGTCAGGGGTTCGATTCCCCTCGGCTCCACCAGGAAGTCCCCGGCATACCCCTGAAGCCACCCGGTGCCTGCGTTTCCGGGCTGCGGCGGACGTGCTACAAGAGGCCAATGTTCGGCCTCTCCTGGTCCTACCGGCTCCAGCCGATGATCGATCCCCTCTTCCGGCTAGGGATGGCACCCGCCGTCGCCGTCTGGGCCCGGAGCCTGGGGACCCCCGTCGGCGCCCATGGGCCCGGGTGCCTGTTCCGGCTCTTCGCGGATCACGAATGCTGGGGCTGCGGGACCCTGAGGGCACTGGCCGCCCTCCTGCGCCTCGACCTTTCCGGCGCCCTGGCGCTCAATCCCCTCAGCCCCCTGGTGGCGACGACCCTGGTCGCCCTCTCCGCCTCGGGGCTCCTGGAACTTCACACCCGATACCGGAGTGCTCCCCATGGCTGAATTCACCTTCATGGAGCAGCAGATGCTGACCCAGGACCTGAGCGATCAGCAGAAGGTCCTGTTCAACGGCCAGTTCCTCTCGGAGAGGAAGGACCGGACCCTGATCTTCGTGGTCTCCCTGATCTTTGGTTCCCTTGGCGTCGACCGTTTCCTGGTAGGCGACATCGGCTGGGGGGTCCTGAAGCTGCTCACCTTTGGCGGCTGCGGCATCCTCTGGCTGGTCGACCTCTTCCTGATCTGGAACCGGGTCGACGACTTTAACCGCCGCAAGGCGCACGAGCTCCTCGACACGATCCGGATGACGACGCGGGCGACGCCGCCACCCCCGCCCCCGGCTGCGGTGGGCTAGGTCGGCTAGGCGGAGGTGAGGGGGGACTGAGCGCGCCAATTGCTCCCCCAAGGGGGAGCTCCGGGCGGAGCCCGGTGAGGGGGTCAATCCCCATCGCCGCTGACCCCCTCCGTCCCAGGGCCATGCCCCGGTCCACCTCCCCCTGGGGGAGGAACTGGCCTTGGGTCACCCAAGTCCCCGCAGGTACC
>JBMOEP010000387.1:0-2211 GCA_049314675.1 Phenylobacterium sp. | reverse complement strand
GGCGGGCCGGAAGCGGCGCGGAGCTTCTTCCGGATCGGCTGGGGCGACCTCGCCGCCGGCCTGGACGCCGGGCCGGACCGCGATTCCAAGACCCGCCTGCAGGAATGGGCCATGGGCCTGGGCCTGCCGCCGCCAGCCTACGTGGTCGTGTCTGCCGAAGGCCCGCCGCACGATCCCAGGTTCACTATCGAGGCCCGTCTTCCAGGCCTTGAGCCGGCCTCTGGCGCCGGCCGTTCCAAGCGCGAGGCCGAGAAGGCCGCCGCCGCACTGTTCCTTGAAAGGGAGAAGATCCAGCCATGACCCGCGCCGGTTTCGCCGCCATCATCGGCGCGCCCAATGCGGGCAAGTCCACCCTGACCAACCGCCTGGTGGGCGCCAAGGTCTCCATCGTCACCCGCAAGGTGCAGACGACGCGTTTCCCCGTTCGAGGGGTTGCCCTGTCCGGCGAGAGCCAGATCGTGCTTGTCGATACCCCTGGGATCTTCACGCCCCGGCGGCGTCTGGACCGGGCCATGGTGCGTTCGGCCTGGGGCGGGGCGGACGAGGCCGACACGGTGGTCCACCTCGTGGATGTCCAGGCGGAGCTGGCTATGGACGCCGGTGAGGCCCGTGGCGCGGACCGCAAGGCCCACGAGGACGTCGAGACCATCATCGCGGGCCTCAATCGGTCTGGCCGCAAGGCGATCCTGGCCCTGAACAAGATCGACGGGATCAAGCGTGAGCGCCTTCTGGCCCTTTCCGCCCGGTTCTTCGACACCGGCGTCTATTCCGAGGTCTTCATGATCTCCGCGGCGGATGGCTCCGGCGTCGACGACCTCCTGCAGCGGCTGGCCGCGCTGATGCCGGAGAGCCCCTGGCTCTATCCCGCCGACCAGACGGCCGACCTGCCCGTGCGCCTGCTGGCCGCCGAGATCACCCGGGAGAAGGTCTACCTGCGGGTCCACGAAGAGCTTCCCTACGCCGCCGCGGTGGAGACCACCGCCTTTAGCGAGCGGCAGGACGGCTCGGTCCGTATCGAGCAGACCCTCTATGTCGAGCGCGACAGCCAGCGCCCCATTGTCCTGGGCCGTAACGGCCAGACGCTGAAGTGGATTGGCCAGAAGTCGCGGGAGGAACTGACCGAACTCCTGGACCGCCCGGTACACCTCTTCCTCACCGTAAAGGTCGACGAGCGCTGGGCCGACCGCCGGGAATTCTACGGTGATGTCGGGCTCGATTTCGAGGCCTAGGGGCAGGGCGTGGAGTTCGAGGACGACGCCTTTGTTCTGTCGGCCCGGTCCCACGGCGAGAATGGCGCCATCGCCGAACTGCTGACCGCCGACCACGGCCGCTACGCCGCCTTTATTGCTGGCGGTGGCTCCCGCCGCGTCCGGCCACTCCTGCAGCCGGGGACCCGGGTCCGCGCCCGCTTCCGGTCCCGGACGAGCGAACAGCTGGGATCGGCGAGCCTGGAGGGGGGAGGGGGAGATCCCTCCGACCTGTTCGACGATTCCCTGGCTCTGGCGGGCCTGGCCTCCGCCGCTTCTGTCGCCGCCGGCGCCCTCCCGGAGCGGGAACCCCAGCCCGGCGCCTTTGCCGCCTTTGAGTCCCTCAGCGGCGCCCTGCGCCACCCGGACGTCTGGCCGGCGGTCTATGTCCGGTTCGAGGCGGGCATTCTCCAGGCCCTCGGCTTCGGCCTGGATCTTTCCAGGTGCGCGGCGACGGGGACGACGGATGACCTGGTCTGGGTCTCGCCCCGAACCGGCCGTGCGGTGTCTCGCGCTTCGGGTGAACCCTACCGGGATCGGCTGCTTGTCCTGCCGCCCTTCCTCCTGTCGGCGCAGGGGGGGCTCTCTGCCGGCGATATCGGGGCGGGCCTGCGCCTGACGGGTCACTTCCTGGACACCTGCCTGTTCGCGCCCCTGAACCGCCCCCTGCCGCCGGCTCGGGTCTGGCTCTATGACCGGCTCGCGGAGGCGAACCGGCTCTAGCGGCTGCACGCCGGGTGACGCGGGGGCGCCGGCACCCTAAGCAGGACCAGATGCTGGCCCCTGCGATTCGCTCACCGACCGCTCAATGACCGATACCCTGGCTCCGCCCCCCGAGGGCGACCGCACCATTGATGAGCCACTGACCGAGGCCCTGTCGCGGCGGTACCTGGCCTATGCTTTGTCGACCATCACGGGCCGGGCCCTGCCGGATGTGCGCGATGGGCTGAAGCCCGTCCATCGG
>JBMOEP010000386.1:0-2222 GCA_049314675.1 Phenylobacterium sp. | reverse complement strand
GGCGATGTCACGAGCCCCGCGGCGCTTGCCACCCTCGAGCGCACCGCCCGCCATTTCCTCGCCCTCTTCGCCGTCCGTGAAGGCGGCAGCCTCGCGGGGATTGGTGGCCTGACCGGAGAGCCCATGCCGGACGATGGAGCCCCCGCCCTGCGCCTGCGTCGCGTCTATGTCCACCCGGACGCCCGCCGGCGGGGCGTCGGCCGCACCATCGCCACGGCCATCATCCAGGAGGGCCTCGACAGCGCCCGCCGCCTCACCGTGCACACGGACGATTCCCGCGCAGAGGCCTTCTGGCAGGCGCAGGGGTTTACGCCCGTATCGGGGAAGGCCTGGAACCTGGAATTCCGGGGCTGAACCCGGGTGCCTACATCCGTCGCCAGACGGCGAAGTCGGCCAGCTCCATCATGGAAACCTTCCAGCCGCTGGCACCGTCGAACGCCGACAGGGCCGCCTTGGCCTCGACTGCATAGGTCTCGGCCAGGGCCAGGGTCGACTCCAGGGCCCCGCAGCCGGAGATCAGCGTCCGGGCCCGCTCGAAGTCCGCCTCGGTCTGTTCCCGCCGGCCCACCGTGCGCTCCCAGAAGGCCTGTTCCTCCGCGCCCGTCCGGGCCACGGCGAGAATTAGGGGCAGGGTCGCCTTGCCCTCCCGGAAGTCGTCGCCCGGGTTCTTGCCCAGGGTGTCGCTGGCCCCGGAATAGTCCAGGGCGTCGTCCACCAGCTGGAAGGCCAGGCCCAGGTTCTGGCCAAAGCGCCGCAGCCGGGCGCAGTCGCCCTCCCCGGCCCCGGCCGACACTGCCCCGGCCTCCGAGGCGGCGGCGAAGAGCTCGGCGGTCTTGGCCCCAATGATTTCCAGATAGGTCTCCTGGGGCAGGTCCAGGTCGTGGGCGCGGGTCAGCTGCAGGACCTCGCCCTCGGCGATCACCCGGCTGGCGCGGGCCAGGATTTCGAGGGCCGGCATGGACCCAGCCTCGACCATCAGCTCGAAGGACCGGGCGAAGAGGAAGTCGCCCACCAGGACGCTGGCCGGGGCACCCCAGATCAGGTGGGCCGCCACCTTGCCCCGCCTCAGCTCGGAGGAGTCGATGACGTCGTCGTGCAGCAGGGTGGCCGTGTGGATGAACTCCACCGCCGCCGCCAGGTTCAGGCAGGCATCGTCCTTAGCCCCCGCAAGGCGGGCCGCAGCTATGGTCAGCAGGGGTCGCAGGCGCTTGGCCGATCCACCGATCAGGTGCTCGGCCAGGGCCGGGATGACCGGCACGGGGCTCTGCATCCGGTTGCGGATCAGGCCGTCCACACCTTCCATGTCCCGCCGGGCCAGGCGGGTCAGCTCCGCGATGGAGGGCGCGCTGCGGGCGACCGGGTCGGCGGCATGCGTTGCGGAAGACATGCCGCACGCGATAAGGCAGGCGCCTCGCTGGCACAATGCCAAACCGGGGTTTCGGCGGAATCGGATGACAGACCAGACCCAGTCGGATGCAATCCTCGGCGGCCGGGTCCGGCTCCTCCAGTCCGTCCGCGGCTATCGGGCGGGCATGGATGCGGCCCTGCTGGCAGCGGCCTGCGACGCCCAGCCGGGCGAGCGGGTGCTGGACCTCGGCTGCGGCCCGGGCGCAGTCATGCTGGCGGCGGCGGTCAGGCGACCGGGCGCGCACTTCACCGGGATCGAGGCTGACCCGCAGGCCCTGGACCTGGCCCGCGCCAATATCGACCTCAACGGACTGGCGGACCGGGTGGAGGCCCTCGCCGGCGACGTCGCCCTGCCCTTCTCCCGCCTGGGCCTGCCGCGCTTCGACGCCGCCCTTTGCAATCCGCCCTTCTTCGACGACGCCAGCGCCCTGCGCGGCCCCACGCCAGAGAAGTCCCGGGCCTGGATGGCGATAGACGGCCTCGCCGCCTGGACAGGCTATCTCCTCAAGGCCGTGCGCGACGGCGGGACAATCACCCTCATCCACCGGGCCGACCGGCTGGCCGACCTGCTCGCCGGGCTCGCGCCCAGGTGCGGCTCAATACGCATTCGCCCCGTCCAGCCCCGCGCCACCTCGCCCGCCAGCCGAGTGATCGTGCGGGCCGTGCGCGGCGGCCGCGCCCCCCTGACCCTCCTGCCGCCCCTCGTCCTGCACCCCGACGGCGAGGGCAAACACACCGAAGCGGCCGAAGCCATCCTTCGCGGCGCCGCCCCCCTGGGCTGGGACTGAGCCTCAGCTGACCCCCTCCGTCGCGCT
>JBMOEP010000385.1:0-2228 GCA_049314675.1 Phenylobacterium sp. | reverse complement strand
GCGGGCGATCCTGGAGCGGGACGACGTCATCGTCGTGGCCTCGGTCTCTTGCATCTACGGCATAGGTTCGGTGGAGACCTACACCGCCATGACCTTCAGCCTGAAGGTCGGCGACCGGATCGACGAGAAGAAGCTGATGGCCGACCTCGTGGCCCAGCAGTACCGGCGCAATGACCAGGCCTTCGAGCGCGGAACCTTCCGACGGCGGGGCGATACCCTGGAAATCTTCCCGGCCCACTACGAGGACCGGGCCTGGCGGATCAGCCTGTTCGGCGACGAGATCGAGGCCATCACCGAGTTCGACCCGCTGACCGGCAAGCGGAGTGCGGACCTGCCGGCGGTGAAGATCTACGCCAACAGCCACTACGTCACGCCCCGGCCGACCCTGAACCAGGCCATGAACCACATCCGGGCCGAGTTGAAAGAACGCCTCGACTGGCTGGTGGCCAATGGCAAGCTGCTGGAGGCCCAGAGGCTGGAGCAGAGGACGACCTTCGACCTCGAGATGATCCAGGCTACCGGCGCCTGCGCCGGCATCGAGAACTATTCCCGCTACCTGACCGGCCGCCAGCCTGGCGAGCCGCCGCCCACCTTTTTCGAGTACATCCCGGACAACGCCCTGCTCTTCGTGGACGAGAGCCACCAGACCATTCCCCAGATCGGGGCCATGTTCCGGGGCGACTTCCGCCGCAAGTTCACCCTGGCGGACTATGGCTTCCGCCTGCCCTCCTGCATGGACAACCGACCCCTCAAGTTCGAAGAATGGGAGGCCATGCGGCCGGCGACGGTCAGCGTCTCGGCGACACCCGGCCCCTGGGAGATGGAGAAGGCCGGGGGCGTCTTCGCCGAGCAGGTGATCCGCCCCACAGGCCTGATCGACCCGCCCGTGGAGATCCGGCCCGTGGCCAAGGACGGCTTCTCACAGGTAGACGACGTCATCGACCAGGTCCGCCAGACCGCGGCCAAGGGCTACCGGACCCTGGTCACCGTCCTGACCAAGAAAATGGCCGAGGACCTGACCGAGTACATGCACGAGCAGGGCCTGAGGGTCCGCTACATGCACTCGGACGTCGACACCCTGGAGCGCATACAGATCATCCGCGACCTTAGGCTGGGCGCCTTCGACGCCTTGGTGGGGATCAACCTGCTCCGGGAAGGCCTCGATATCCCGGAATGCGGTCTCGTCGCGATCCTGGATGCGGACAAGGAGGGCTTCCTGCGGTCCGAGACCAGCCTGATCCAGACCATCGGCCGGGCCGCCCGGAACGTCGATGGCCGGGTCATCCTCTATGCCGACCGGCTGACCGGCTCCATGGAGCGGGCCATGGCCGAGACCCAAAGGCGGCGCGAGAAGCAGACCGCCTGGAACACCGCCCACGGCGTCACGCCAGAAAGTGTCCGCAGCCAGATCAAGGAAATCCTCGCCAGCCCCTATGAGAAGGACCGGGTCACCGTGCCCGTGGGCGTGGCCGAGGACGGTGCCCAACCCTTCCTGGGGGACAATTTCAAGGCGACGCTGAAGGACCTCGAGGGCCGGATGCGCCAGGCTGCCGGGGACCTGGAGTTCGAGACCGCCGCCCGCCTGCGGGACGAGATCAAGCGCCTGAAGCTCCTCGACCTGGAATTCGCGGCGGACGTGCTGAGTGGATCGGAAGGGGGCGAGGACGGCGGAAGCGCCCGCAAGGCTGCCCGCCAGATCCGCGCCGAGAGCCGGGCCGAGGCCGCCGAAGCCTGGCGGCGCCCGAAACGTCGCTGAGGGTGCAGATCAGTCCAGGAGCGTCCGGTAGGTCTCGCTCCGGCGCAGCCAGGCCGCCGCATAGCCGCAGACCGGGGTGATCTGCAGGCCGCGAGAGCGGATTTCCGCCGACAGCGCCTCCATCAGCCGGCCCGAGGCCCCCGTCCCGCGCAGGGGTGGCGGGCTTTCCACGTGGTCGATGAGGATGCGGTCGCCCGCCCGCCGGTAGTCGGCGAAGGAGGTCAGGCCCTGTTCGTCCATTTCGAACCGGGCCCCCGTGTCGCGAAGGGTGCTGGTCATGGGGTGGAGACTAGAAGAGATCATCGCCCAGCGCACCCTGTCGCCGCTGCTTTTAAGGAAGATTTACAGCGCCATGGCGACGGACAGCTGACCGGCCGTTGACCCCCTCCGTCCCGGGGCTGACGCCCCGGTCCACCTCCCCCTTGGGGGAGGAATGAAGGCGCTAATTGCTCCCCCAAGGGGGAGCTGTCAG
>JBMOEP010000384.1:0-2230 GCA_049314675.1 Phenylobacterium sp. | reverse complement strand
TACCTGAGGGGCGAGGGCGTCCCCCAGGATACCCAGAAGGCGCTGGACTGGTTCCGAAAGGCCGCCGAGCAGGGCCACACCTTGTCCCAGCATCAGCTGGCGTCCCTCCTGTTCTTTGGCAACGGGGTCCCCAAGGACACCGAAGCCGCGGTGCAGTGGTGGCGAAGGGCCGCAGACCACGGCGAACCCTTGGCCATGGAAAGTCTGGGGGTTCTCTACCTGAAAGGAATGGACGTTCCGAAGGACGAGGCCCAGGCGGCGAAGCTGTTAAGGCGGGCGTCAGAGAAGGGACGTCCGACCGCGGGTGAGCACCTTCGTCTCCTGTGCGCCCGAACGCCTGGCCTTGAAGCCTGCCAGAAGACCCCGGCTTGAGGTCCCTTCAGGCCGCCGCCTTTCGGAAGGGCTGCCGCTTCCACTGGACCAGGGAGCGCCAGATCCATTCGAGGGGGCCGTAGCGGAAGTGGGCCAGCCAGGGGCGGCTCCACAGGAGTATCAGGGCCCAGACGCCAGCCACCACCCAGAGCAGTTGGAACCGTGACAGGTAGCCATAGAGGCCCAGGCCGTAGCCGCAGAAGACCAGGCTCGTGATGACTGAGGTCATCAGGTAGTTGGTGAAGGCCATGCGGCCCGCTGCTTCCAGTCGCGATACGAGCCCCCGGAACAGACCCGCGCGGACGATGAGCAGCAGGGCCGAGGCATGGGCCAGGGCGATGAAGGGCCGGGTTAGGGACTGCCAGACCATCAGCTCGTGGGTCCAAAGAGGCTCGAAGCCCGAAGCCTGGGTCATCGCGGTCAGCAGGGCCGAGAACGGCGCGGCGATGGCGTAGCCCAGCGCCATCATGACGAGGTAGGCGCGGGTCGACCATCCGAGCGAAAAGAAGCCCAGGCGGAAGAGTCCCATGCCAATCAGCATCAGACCGACGGTCTCCGGGCCGGCATCGAAGGGAATTGTCACCTGCAGCGGGAGGGCGATCCGCGCCCGCGCTTCCAGGGCCTCCAGGAATCCGCCCCGGAACAGGGCGGTTTCCTGCTCTGAGAACCCCGGCGGCGGCACGAAGCCCTGGGAGGCCTGAGCCCAGGCGGTGCGGACGGCCTCGTCGGCGTCCGGCGCCATCGCTGCCGCCATGAGGGCGTTGAACTGGCCCGCGTCGCTCCAGTGCCACAGGAAGAGGGCGGCGAGGAGGGTACCGCCGAGGCCGATCAGGAGACGCGGATCCAGGCGCCGGAGGGGAAAGACGAGTGCCCCCGCAAGGGCGTAGGTGACGAGGATGTCGCCCAGGAAGAAGAAGTAGGCGTGGATCATGCCGATGACGAACATCCAGAACAGCCGGCGGTAGTGGGTCTGGGCGGGGCCCAGCCCTGCGCCAGATCCCGCCCGGCTGGCGATGAGCACGGTCGACGCCCCGAACAGCATGGTGAAGAGGGCGCGCATCTTCCCATCGGTCAGGACGTTGTTCACCGCCCAGGTCCAGAAGTCGGCGCCCGTGACGCCCCCGGCGTAGACGGGGTTGATGTAGGCGTAGGACGGCAAGCCCATGGCGACGATGTTCATCAGCAGGATGCCGAGCACGGCGAAGCCTCGGACCACGTCGATGGAGAGAATGCGGTCGCTGGCCGCCTCCGATGTCGCGCCGGTTACGCTCATGGAAGGTTCCTATCCCTGAGGCAGAAGGCTCCGTCCGACGGGGCCGGGTGTCACGACGCCGGTCCGGCCTCAGCCCTGCGGACGCGAGAGGAAGCCGATCGGGTCCTGGATGAATTCGCCGAACCCGCTCAGGCACCCCTGCCAGACGCCGATGTGCTCGCGCATTTCGTCGCGGGTCTGCCGGCCGTTGAGGAGGACGGCGTACATGACGCTGGGCTCCCCAGAGGGTGCCATGACCCCCCGGCAGGTGAGCTGGCTGCGGTTGTAGTCGTTGATCTGCACCATGTTGGCGCCCTTGCGGGCGAAGGCGGTGTAGAGGGCGATGGCCTTGCAGGCGGTGAAGGCCTCGTCGCAGCCGACCATCTGGGCCCCGAAGCCGCCGCCTGGCGTTGTCACCTTCATGAAGACCTGGCCATCCGCCTTGCGGGCGATCTCGGTGGTCGCCTCCATGCCAGACAGCAGGGCGATGATGTCTGCGGGCCTGCGGGCGTCGAAAGTGCCTGTCTTGGGGGCACCTGGCTTGGGAGCGGCGGATTTGGGGGCCGCCGGCTTGGCGGTCGCTGACTTTGGACTGGCCGCGGGGGC
>JBMOEP010000383.1:0-2256 GCA_049314675.1 Phenylobacterium sp. | reverse complement strand
ACCGCCTGCCCCGCCGCCCAGCCGCTGGCCCAGGCCCACTGGAAGTTGTAGCCGCCGAGCCAGCCGGTCACGTCCACCGCCTCGCCGATGATGTGCAGGCCGGGGACGGTGCGGGCCTCGAAGGTGCGGCTGTCCAGTTCGCGGGTGTCCACCCCGCCCAGCATCACCTCGGCGGTCCGGTAGCCCTCTGTGCCCGCGGGCCGGAAGGTCCAGGCGTTCACGGCGGCGGACAGACGGGCCAGGGCGGCGTCGTTGCAGTCCCCCAGCCGGGGCGGCGCCTCGGCCCCTTCGGCCAGGGTCCGGGCCAGGCGCGCCGGCAGGAGGTCCGACAGGAGGGCGGTGGGGGACTGGCGTCCGGCCCGGCCCCGCTCGGCCTTCAGCCGCGCCAGTAGGTCGACACCCGGGGCCAGGTCCACCGCCACCGCCTCGCCGTCGCGCCAGTAAGACGAGGCCTGGAGGACGGCGGGGCCCGACAGGCCCCGGTGGGTGAAGAGAAGGGATTCGTCAAAGGCGGTCCCGCCTGCGGTCACCCGGGCGGGCGCGGAGACCCCGGCCAGGGACGACAGCCGCTCCAGAAGGTCGGGCGCCAGGGTGAAGGGCACGAGGCCGGCCCGGGGCTCTATCAGGGCCAGGCCCAGCTGGCGGGCAACGTCGAGGGCATAGCCCGTGGCCCCCATCTTGGGAATCGACTTGCCGCCGGCGGCCAGGACCACCCGTTCGGCGGCGACCTCTCCGCTGTCGAGGGAAAGGCGGAAGCCCGGCGAAGTCGGCATCAGGTCGTGCACTGACGTCGACAGGCGCAAGTCCGCCCCCGCCTCGGTCATCCGGCGCACGAGGAGGTCGACCACCTGCCGGGCCGAGCCCTCGAGGAAGAGCTGGCCAAGGGTACGCTCACGCCAGGCGATGCCGGCGCGGTCCAGCAAGGCGATGAAGTCCGCCGGCGTGTAGCGGCTGAGGGCCGAGATGCAGAACCGGGGATTGTCCGACAGGAAGCGGGAGGGATGGACGCCGAGGTTGGTGAAGTTGCACCGCCCGCCGCCGGAGATTCGGATCTTCTCGCCGGGTGCCCGGGCGTGGTCCAGTACCAGTACCCGCCGGCCCCGGAGGGCGGCCTCGGCGGCGCACATCATGCCGGCTGCACCGGCCCCGATCACGACGACGTCGAAACGTTCCATCCCGGGGCGGGCCGCTGGGTCCGGGTCAGTCCTTGGCGCGTTCCTGGTAGGAGCCGTCCTCGGTGAGGATGACCACCCGGGTGCCCGTCGCAATATAGGGGGGCACCATGATCCGCGCGCCATTGGTCAGGATGGCGGGCTTGTAGGACGAGGAGGCGGTCTGGTTCTTCACCGCTGGCTCGGTCTCGGTGATCTCGAAGGTCACCGTGCGCGGCAGCTCCAGGGCGATGGGCACGCCATCGTAGGTGGAGAGGGTCACGGTCATGCCGTCCTGCAGCCACTGGGAGGCGTCGCCGACCACATCTTGCGGGGCCACGACCTGCTCGTAGTTCTCAGGGTTCATGAAGTGGTAGCCCTCACCGTCCTCGTAGAGGAAGGTATGGGGGCGGTCGTCCACGAAGGCGCGCTCGACCTGCTCGGTGGTGCGCCAGCGTTCGGACACCTTCACGCCGTCGGCAATGCGGCGCATGTTGAGCTGGGTAACCGGGGTGCCCTTGCCGGGATGGATGTTCTCGGCAGTCAGGACGACATAGAGCTTGCCGTCCATGTCAACGACGGCGCCCTTGCGAAGCGAACTTGCGGCGACCTTCACGTGATTATTCCTCGAGACTATATGGGCCGCCCGAAGTGCGGCGATGGCGCGGACCTAACCCATCAAGGCGCGCTTCGCCAGTCACCCGTGCGCGGACGCCTCGCGCAGAGCCTTTTCCGGAGCCGTCCTTGAGCCCCTCGCCCCCTTCCCCCTCGCCCTGGTGGAGCCCGGACCGCCGGCCCGACCGCCGGCCGCGCCTGGAGGCCCGCGGACGCATCCGCCGAGCGATCCGCAGCTGGTTCGAGGACCGGGGCTTTACCGAGGTCGAGGCCGCCGCCCTTCAGGTCTCGCCCGGCAACGAAGCCCACCTGCACGCCTTCGCCACCCAGGCCCTGTCTTTGGGCGGCGGGGCCGCGCCCCTTTACCTGCACACTTCCCCTGAATTTGCCTGCAAGAAACTCCTGGCCTCCGGCGAGACGAAGATCTTCGACTTTGCCCGGGTCTTCCGGAACCGCGAGCGGGGTCCCCTGCACCATCCGGAGTTCACAA
>JBMOEP010000382.1:0-2284 GCA_049314675.1 Phenylobacterium sp. | reverse complement strand
GCCCTCAAGCGGGCGTCGGCACGGCGGATCACGGCGGTCATGCCCTATTTCGGCTATGCCCGTCAGGACCGGAAGACTGGTGGCCGTACGCCCATTTCGGCCAAGCTGGTTGCCAACCTGATTACCCGTGCAGGCGCCGATCGGGTCCTGACCATGGACCTGCATTCCGGCCAGATTCAGGGCTTCTTCGACATACCGACCGACAACCTGGTGTCCGCGCCCCTGATGGCCGGCGACATCAAGAGGCACTACGAAAAGACCGAAGACCTGCTGATCGTGTCTCCCGACGTCGGCGGCGTGGTCCGCGCCCTCGCCTTGGCGAGTCGGCTCAATGCAGAACTGGCTATTGTCGACAAACGCCGCTCGGGGCCAGGCAAGAGCGAGGTCGCCAACATCATCGGCGATGTCGCGGGCCGCCGACTGATCCTGTTCGATGATATCGTCGACTCGGCCGGGACGCTCTGCAACGCCGCCCAGTCCCTGGTCGACGCCGGTGCCGTCGAGGTCTCGGCCTATGTCACCCACGGCGTGCTTTCCGGTGCCGCCTATGACCGGGTGCAGAACTCGGTGCTGAAGGAACTGGTGATCACCGACTCGATCGAGGCGACAACCCAGGTGGCCGGAGCCTCGAAGATCCGGATGGTCTCTTGCGCAGCCCTGATCGGCGAGGCCGTGCGCCGGATCGCCAACGAGGAATCGGTCTCGAAGCTGTTTGACTGATCCTGCGGGTTTACTCCCTCCGCCGAAGCAGGGGATAGTGCCGCCGCGGAATTCCCGGGGAGCCTGAGCCATGTCCCAAGCCTCAAGAACCATCATCACACTTGCTGGCCTGGCGGCCATGGCCCTCGTCCTGGCTGCCTGCAGCCCGACGCCCCTGACTGTCGCGGCAAGCAAGCCGCCGGAGATCGTCATCGGGCCGCGCATCATCGATCAGGCTGGCGCGTACCGGAACTTCATCGACCGGACGACTGCGATCTCGCCCAACTTCACGGATGGCGCCTCGGTGTCCAGCGCGGTGGCAACCGGAAGCACGATCGAGCCCAGCCAGATCATGCAGGGCGCTATTGCCTACGGGGTGATTGTCGCCCTTGAGGAGCCCGCCTTCGTCGCCGGCGTCCGCGCCCAGGCGATCGGAGACGTCCAGAGGGCCCAACTCGCCGAGTCCCTGACGGCCAATCCCTACAACGTCCTGGCCATCCGCGGGTCAGGAGAGGCCGCCAACCGGGTGACGCTAGTCCTGGCCGAGGACGGCCAACGCCTCTACGACGCCGGCATGGCGGTGAAGCAGTCGGCATACGGCGTCCAGAAGCAGGCCTGGTCGAAGGTCGAAGTGGCCGACCGGACCGGGCGGCTGGCCAGCGCCAAGGCACGGGCGGCGGTCCTGTTCGACAGCGATCTCAGCGAAGCAGACCTGAGGAGCCACGCCGCTCCGCGGCAGCCCCCCGGCGGCCCCGTCGAACCGCCCTACACCCAATCCGTGGTCCGGGCCGTCGCCGTGGCGGCACTGGCCGTTCTGGGTCAGGCCGGCCCGGCCCGGAACGACACTGTCAACGCCGTCATGCAGGATGCGAACATCGGCAGTTGTACCCGCATGACCAAGTTGAACCTCAACCAGTGCCTGGCCGTCTCAAAGCCCCATTACGAGGACATCTTCTGCCTCGGCCAGCACGTCATGATGGACAGCGGCAGGTGTGTCATCAAGGCGTCCGGCCAGAAGGAACCCTACGAGGCGCGCTTCGTTCCGACGGTGAGGCCAAATCCACCGGCTAAGACGGCCGCACCCCCGCGCAAACCCCCAGCCAAGAAGAAGTAAGCCGCCATCCAAGGGCGGCTGGCCCGTTGCAAGCCGCCGGGGTTTTGTGTAATTAGCCGCTCCTTTCGACCCTTCCCGGGTCATCCGTCGCCGCGCGGCGTCTGCGCGGCGGCTTCGTTTCGAGGCAGGGCCATGGCCGATATCATTCTGAACGTCGAAGTCCGCGAGCGCACGGGCACGGGCGGCGCCCGCGCCACCCGTCGCGAGGGCAAGGTCCCTGGCGTGCTGTACGGCGGCGGCAAGGATCCCGTTGCCATCGCCGTTAAGGCCAATGAATTCCGCAAGGCTGTCCAAACCGGCAAGCTCCAGGGACACCTGGTCACCCTGAAGTATGGTGATGAGACCCAACCGGTCATCGCCACCCGCCTGATCATGCGTCATACCATCGAAGAGAAGATGATGGCCCTCACGGAGCAGAAAACACAGCTCTACAGGGCGATCCTGGAGGATGGCGCCGGCGGTGGCGGGCCG
>JBMOEP010000381.1:0-2292 GCA_049314675.1 Phenylobacterium sp. | reverse complement strand
CCGGGGCGACGGCGGTCCCGGGCAGGAGTTCCTGTTCGACGAAGGCGTGCAGGAGATCCGCAACAGCGAGGGATGTGCTGATCTTCATGTCCTACCGACCTTTCAGATCGGGCCGCCGACGGGCGCCCGGGCGCGGCTGCAGAGCCTGCCGCAGCGGCGCTGCCATACTCTGCACGGGGCGGCGCTTCAATAGGGCGCGGCCCCCTCAGCTCCCGGAATCAGGCATCCGAAAACCCGAAGGGCGCCAGGGTCCTTCGGTAGTCGTCCGGCAGGATCTGGCGGCCGATGGGCGGGGCTGAGCGGGCGGCGCAGTCTGCCCTGTGGCAGAGCCGGCAGGTCACCCCGATGGGCGTGGCCTGGTCCGGGCCTCCGTCCCGGTGGTCCTGGGCGTAGACCAGCCGATGGGCGTGTTCCTCCGCGCAGCCCAGGGCGATGGCCCGCTCGATCCGCGGCGCGGCGAAGCCGCCGCCTCCGGCGGTGACGGTCCGCGCAATGGAGAAGAATTTCTGGCCGTCGGGGAGTTCCAGCCACTGGGTGACGATCTGGCGCGGGGTCCGGAAGGCCTGGTGGACGCTCCAGAGGGGGCAGCCCCCGCCATGCCGGGCAAAGGGAAACCCGGCGCCATCCAGCCGCTTGGAGACGTTCCCGGCCTCGTCGACCCGGATAAAGAAGAAGGGGACCCGTTCCTGGCCGGGCTTCTGCAGGGTGGTCAGCCGGTGGGCGGTCTGCTCGAAGCTGGCCCCAAACTGGCGGCCCAGGGCCTCCACGTCGTAGCGCCGGGTCTCGGCGGCCCGGGCGAAGGCGGTATAGGGCATCAGCAGGGCTGCGGCGGCATAGCTGGCCAGGGCTCGGCGGGTCAGGCGCAGGCCGCCTTCGGTCTCGAAGGCACCCGCTGCCAGCACCTCGCCGATCTCGGCCTCGAGCTCGAGATAGGCCGTCTGCAGGGCCAGCTGGAAGGCCTGGCTGGCGCTGTCGAGGGTATCGTCCAGCAGGACCTCCCGCCGGTGGCGATCCAGCCGCCGGGTGGCGCCGGTCATGACATCCGGCGGCAGGCGGCGCACCCTCAGACCATGCTGCACCTTCAGGTGACCAGCCAGGCCCTCATTGCCCGCCACGGCCTGGGCCAGCCGTTCGGCGGCATCATCCAGTCCGGGGAAGCTGTTGCGGCGGGCGGCCAGGAAACGACGGGATTCGGCGACGGGATCTGCAGCGTCGGGTGCGTCCCTCTGGTCGGCACTGCGGTCGGCGAGCGCCAGCTGCTCCTCGCGGTAGGCCGTGTAGAGCCGAAGGAAGGCCTCGGTGACTCCCGGGAAGTTGGCGGCGGCGTCGGCCACCTCAAGGGCCTTCAGCTCGATCCCGGCGAACATGGGATCGCGCAGGGTCGACTGGAGCCGGGCGGAGTCGTTCCCGCCCTCCGCCGCAAACGCGGCGACGTCCAGCCGGTAGGTCTGGGCCAGGCGCACCAGCAGTTCAGCGCTGAGGGGCCGGTGGTTGCGCTCCAGGAGGGCGATGTAGGAGGCTGAGACCTGGAGGTCCTCGGCCATGTCCGCCTGGGTCAGGCCCAGGTCCCGCCTCAGCCTGCGCAGGCTTGGCCCTACATACAGCCGCCGCTCGGTCGCCATGGACAGGCCTCCGCTGGAGTCAGCTCCTTACAACATTACAAGTCTGACCTGTAAAGTCTGACAGATCGACTTCATCGGGACTCGATTCCCTGTCATCGCTGCGTCACACGGCAGGCCGCCGAAGGCCCCGTCTGGCGGGTGCCCGGCCAAGCAAGGGATTTCCAAGGCCATGTCGTACCAGGACGATATCCAGCAGGTCGAGACGCTCATCCTTAGCAAGCAGGGGACCTGGGCCGGCATCAGCGCCGAATCCGTGGTTCGCATGCGCGTGCAGAACCAGTTCCGCTCCGGTCTCGACATCGCCCGCTACACCGCCGCCATCATGCGCAGGGACATGGCCGCCTACGACGCCGATCCGGCCAACTACACCCAGTCCCTGGGCTGCTGGCATGGCTTCATCGGCCAGCAGAAGATGATCGCCATCAAGAAGCACTTCGGGACCACGGACCGGAAGTACCTCTACCTCTCAGGCTGGATGGTCGCCGCCCTGCGCTCGGACTTCGGGCCCCTGCCGGACCAGTCCATGCATGAGAAGACCTCCGTGCCGGCCCTGATCGAGGAGCTCTACACCTTCCTCAAGCAGGCCGACGCCCGGGAGCTGGGCATGAAGATCCGCGACCTCGACGCCGCCCGCGCGGCCGGCGACAAGGGCAAGGAAGCCTCGATCCTC
>JBMOEP010000380.1:0-2294 GCA_049314675.1 Phenylobacterium sp. | reverse complement strand
CCAGTGCGGCGGTCCCAGATCACGACGGTTTCCCGCTGATTGGTCACGCCGATGGCTGCGACGTCACCAGCCTTGCGGCCCGCGCGATCCAAGGCCTCACGCAGGACAGCCTTCGACGCCGTGATGATCTCCGTTGCGTCATGCTCGACGCATCCGTCGCCCGGATAGTGCTGCTCAAGGCTTCGAGAAGCCGAGGCGATTTCGGATCCCGCTATGTCAAAGAGGATGGCTCGGGTCGAAGTGGTTCCCTGATCAAGGGTGAGAATTACCGGTGCGCTCATGACAGGCCTCAACATTTAGTTTAGCTTTCCGTACGTGTGCCTCAGGGAGGTTGCGCTGGTACGCCAGAGCGTACGCTCTGGGGTGACTCGCGAGCCCATCCATTTAACAGGCTCTGACTCGGGGTGTAGGTCTTGCGGGGCAAATTGCTGTTGCGCGGCAGGTTGGACGACATCATGCGGCTCGCAAGGAGCCGTGAAATGGGAGATCGCGAGCGCCTGCTCCTTGAACTCGTCGATCTCTGCAATGACAACGCAGAAGACCTGAACAATCCAAGGGTCCAGGCCCTGCTCTCCCAGGTCTTCTTCGACCTCGTGTTTCAGGCGGAGCATGACATCCGGCTACGGCTTGCTGACAAGATTTGTACGGCGGACTGGGCTCCGGCCGCCATGATCAACATCCTGTCCTTCGACGATATTGAAATCGCGCGGCCGATCATCGCAAAAAGCCCTATTCTCAAGGATCCCGACCTCATCCGTATCCTCGTCGAGGCCACACTTGAGCATCAGGTAGAGGTGGCGCGGCGGCCCGATATCAGCGCGGTGATCGTCGATGCGATCGTCAAGGGCTCCGTTCCTGAGGTGATGACCGCACTGGTCAACAATCAGTCCGCAGAGATAACCGTCGATCACCTCTACGCGCTTATCCAGGAAGCCGAGAAGGTGGAAACTCTGCGCACACCCCTGGCGGGGCATGCTGGCCTGAACGACGAACTGGCCGGATATCTCTACGCCTGGGTTGGCCAGACCCTTCGGAAGTCTCTCGGGGAAAAGTTCAAACTGGACGTCCAGGCCCTGGACCGGGCCCTCAATCAGTCCGTCCGCGAAGCCCGAGCCGGCATCCCAGGGGGGCAGACACAGACAATTCCTCTTGGGGAAACCGAAGAGGAGCGGCGGGAACGGAAGCTCATCGCCAAACTCGACATGGCCGGCGAACTCCGGCCGGGTCACCTCATCAAGGCCCTGAGGGAAAAGCGGCTTTCCATGTTCGTGTCTGTCCTGGCGACCCTAGGCCGCTTCGATCCGATGGATATCCGCAAGGCGATCCAGGCTGGGTCGCCGGAACTGCTCGCCATGGCCTGCGCTGCCATCGGCCTCGACAAGACCGCCTTCCCCGCCATTCTTAGCTTGCTCAGGGACATCAACAAGGGCCGGCCCGGAGGTGACGAAGAAGCGGTGCGTAAGGCGACAGCAACTCTGGCCCAGCTTGGCCCGGGCGTGGCGGTAACGGCCTTCCGCAAGGGCGTTACCGCCCTCTGACGTGGTCAGGTTTGACTTCCCGGCCGATCCTGCGCTCATGCCCTCCCTGTCCTCCGCGATCGTTGGAAAGCCTATGCGCCTCGCCTTCCTGAGCAGCGACCGACCTGAGGCGGTGGCCGCGCGGAATCGCCTCACTAAGCTCTATGGCGGCGTATCTCCGGAGGACGCCGAGGTCATTGTGGCCCTTGGCGGCGACGGCTTCATGCTTGAGGTGTTGCACCTTCCCCTCGCGCGTCGGGTGCCGATCTACGGTATGAACCGGGGGTCGGTCGGCTTCCTGATGAATGACTTCGCGGAGACCGGCCTCACGGACAGGATCGCCGCTGCGGAACACGCGGAAATCCACCCCCTCACCATGACCGCTGTGGACAGCTCGGGACAGAGCTTCACAGCCATGGCGGTGAACGAGGTCTCACTCCTTCGTCAGACCCGGCAGACGGCCAAGCTGCGGATCGTGATCGACGGGACCGTCCGCCTGGAGGAGTTATCCTGCGATGGTGCCCTTGTGGCCACTCCGGCGGGATCGACGGCGTACAACCTGTCTGCCCACGGCCCCATCGTTCCCCTGGAGGCCCGCGTCCTGGCGCTGACGCCGATCAGCGCCTTTCGGCCCCGCCGCTGGCGCGGAGCCCTGCTGCCTCATGCTGCCCAAGTCTGCTTCCAAGTTCTCGAACCTGACAAGCGCCCCGTCAGCGCAGTGGCGGACAACTTCGAGGTCCGGGACGTGGTCGAGGTCAGTGTCGCCGAGGATACCGC
>JBMOEP010000379.1:0-2321 GCA_049314675.1 Phenylobacterium sp. | reverse complement strand
CAGGATCCGTCCTCCAGGGCCACCCGGACGCCGTTGACGGTGATCACCTCGGTGATGGCGCGGCCGAGGATGCGGCCGCCGTTCCGGGCCAGGGCCTCGTACTCGGCGACAACGCCCTCCACCACGCCGTACTTGGTCTCATCGGCGCAGCGGGGCGACATGGTCAGGCTGGTCCAGGCCTGGGGCAGGGCGTCCTTCAGCTGGGACAGGCTCTTGTCCGGGTTGCGGTCGAGCATGGCCAGGATGGCGGCGGCGGCGGTCAGGCCGCAGTCGTAGCCGCGCCCCAGGGGGGCATTGAAGAAGAAGTGGCCCGACTTCTCGAAGCCCGCCAGGGCGCCGATCTCGGCGGTCTTGCGCTTGATGTAGCTGTGGCCGGTCTTCCAGTAGAGGGTCTTGGCCCCGTTGGCGGCCAGGATCGGGTCGGTGGCGAAGAGGCCAGTGGACTTCACGTCGACGATGAACTGGGCGTCTGTGTGCAGGCCAGACAGGTCCCGGGCCAGCATGAGGCCGATCTTGTCGGCGAAGATCTCCTCGCCCGTATCGTCCACCACGCCGCAGCGGTCGCCGTCGCCGTCGAAGCCCAGGGCGAAGTCGGCGCCGAAGTCGCGCACGGCCTGGCCCATGGCCTTGAGCATTTCGTGGTCTTCGGGGTTGGGATTGTAGCGCGGGAAGGACCAGTCGAGGTCGCAGTCCATCTCGTAGACGACCGCCACGCCCATGCGGCGCAGGGCCTCGGGGGCGAAGGCACCGGCCGTGCCGTTGCCGCAGGCGCAGACCACCCTGAGGGGCCGGTCGACATGGACCCGGGCGGAGACGTCGGCGATGTAGCGCTCGGCCACGCCGGGAACGTGGCTCAGGGTCCCGCCGGGGCGGACGACGCCCAGGCCGCCGAGGACAATCGCCTTCAGCCGGGCCATCTCGTCGGGGCCGAAGGTGAGGGGCGGGGAGACGCCCATCTTCACCCCGGTCCAGCCGTTCTCGTTGTGGCTGGCCGTGACCATGGCCACGGCGGGGGCCTCAAGGTCGAACTGGGCGAAATAGGCCATGGGGGAGAGGGACAGGCCGATGTCCAGCACCTCGCAGCCGGCGGCCAGGAGGCCCAGGGTCAGGGCCTGCTTGATGGACTGGGAGTAGGAGCGGAAGTCGTGGCCGATGACGATGCGCTTCTGGCCAAGCTCGTGGATGTAGGTCCCAAGCCCCAGGCCCAGGGCCTCTACACCCAGGAGGTTGATCTCGGAGCCGAACAGCCAGCGAGCGTCGTACTCGCGAAAGCCGGTGGCCTTTACGAGGGGCAGGTTCTCGTGGTCGGGGGTCTGCGGGACGAGATCAGCACGGGGAAGGGGCAGCATCGGCGCTCCAGTTCGATTCCGCCGCGCTCATACGCCTTCAGGCCCGCCGCGGCCAGTGCGGGCGGATCACATCACCCCGGCGCGGAGCAGGTCATGGACATGCAGGATGCCCACCGGCCGACCGGCGTCGAGGACGAAGAGCACGTTCACCGACGGCGGTGGGGCGGTCATCAGGGCCAGGGCCTCGGACGCGAGCTGGTGCGGTGCGACCACCTTGTTGGGTCCGGGAGTCATGACCTGGCTGGCGGTGCGGTCCATCAGGCCGGTCATGTGGCGGCGCAGGTCGCCGTCGGTGACGACGCCGAGCAGGCGGCCGTCAGGACCCTGCACGCCCACGCAGCCGAATCGCTTCTCGGTCATCACCAGCAGGGCCTCGGCCATGCCCGCGTCGGGACCCACCAGGGGAACCTCGCCGCCGGCGTGCATGAGGTCGCCCACCGTGCGCAGCATGGCGCCCAGCTTGCCGCCCGGGTGGAAGGTGCGGAAGTCGCCGGCGGTGAAGCCGCGCCGCTCCAGGAGGGCCACGGCGAGGGCGTCACCGAGGGCGATCTGCAGGGTGGTGGAGGTAGTGGGAGCGTTGACCTGGCCGGTCGCCTCCTCTGCGGTGGCCAGGGCCAGGACCACGTCGGCGGCCCGTCCAAGGGCGCTGTCGGCTGCGGCGGTCAGGGCGATGAGCGGGATCTCGAACCGCCGGGAATAGGCCAGGACGTCGGCCAGCTCGCGGTTCTCGCCGGACTTGGAGAGGGCCAGGATGACGTCGTCGCGGCTGATCATGCCGAGGTCGCCGTGGCTGGCCTCGTTGGCGTGGACGAAGGTGGCCGGTGCCCCGGTGGAGGCGAAGGTGGCGGCGATCTTGCGGGCCACGTGGCCGGACTTGCCGATTCCCGTGCAGATGACCCGGCCGCGGGCGGCGACCAGGATGTCGACGGCCCGGGCGAAGGCCTCGCCGAGGGCTTCGGCCTGGAGCTCAAG
>JBMOEP010000378.1:0-2328 GCA_049314675.1 Phenylobacterium sp. | reverse complement strand
CGTGAAGGCCGCCGCCGCGCCCGACCCGCGCCTGCCGGGTCCAGACACCCCCTGCCCGCCCCTCGTCCCCGTCCGCCTGTCCCAGGCCTGGGAGTCCCGCTGATGAGCCGCGCCTTCCCCGACTTCGCCGCCCTGGACTACGCCCCGCCAGCCGACGCCGCCCCCGCCTCCGGCGCCGTCTGGAGCACGCCCGAGGGCATTGAGGTGTCGCCCGCCTACGGCCCCGCCGACGTCGCCGGCCTGGCCGATCCCGGCTATCCGGGCCTCGCCCCCTTCGTCCGGGGCCCCTACCCGACCATGTACCTCACCAATCCGTGGACCATCCGCCAGTATGCGGGCTTCTCCACGGCCGAGGATTCCAACGCCTTCTACCGCCGCAACCTGGCGGCCGGGCAGATGGGCCTGTCCATCGCCTTCGACCTGGCCACCCACCGGGGCTATGATTCCGACCACCCCCGGGTGCAGGGCGATGTCGGCATGGCCGGCGTGGCCATCGACTCCATCCTCGACATGCGCACCCTCTTCGACGGCATCCCGCTGGACAAGATGAGCGTGTCCATGACGATGAACGGGGCGGTCCTGCCGATCCTGGCCCTCTACATCGTCGCCGCCGAGGAACAGGGCGTCGCCCACGCCCAGCTGTCGGGCACCATCCAGAATGACATCCTCAAGGAGTTCCTGGTCCGGAACACCTACATCTATCCGCCATCCCCTTCGATGCGGATCATTTCCGACATCTTTTCATATACTTCGCGCGAAATGCCGAAGTTCAATTCGATCTCGATCTCGGGCTATCATATCCAGGAGGCCGGAGCGACGCTGGACCTGGAGCTGGCCTATACCCTGGCCGACGGCATCGACTATGTCCGGGCCGGCGTAGCGGCCGGCATGACCGTCGACCAGTTCGCCCCGCGCCTGTCCTTCTTCTGGAACGCGGGCATGAACGCCTTCATGGAGATCGCCAAGCAGCGGGCCGGCCGCCTGCTCTGGGCCCAGCTGATGAAGGACAAGTTCGCCCCAAAGGACGCCCGGTCCCTGGCCCTGCGCGCCCACACCCAGACCTCGGGCTGGAGCCTTGCGGCCTCGGACGTCTACAACAACGTGCCCCGCACCCTGATCGAAGCCATGGCCGCCACCGGGGGCCAGACCCAGAGCCTGCACACCAATTCGCTGGACGAGGCCCTGGCCCTGCCCACCGACTTCTCGGCCCGCATCGCCCGCAACACCCAGCTCTTCCTGCAGCTGGAGAGCGGCCAGAACCGGGTCATCGACCCCTGGGGCGGGTCCTACTATGTCGAGCGCCTCACCGCCGAGCTGGCGGCCCGCGCCCTGACGCACATCGCCGAAGTCGAGGCCCTGGGCGGCATGGCCCGGGCCATCGAGGACGGCCTGCCCAAGCGGCGCATCGAGGAGGCCTCGGCCCGTACCCAGGCGGCCATCGACTCCGGCCGCCAGAGCGTGGTCGGCGTCAACCGCTACCGGCCCGAGACCGCCGACATCATCCCCGTGCTGAAGGTCGACAATACCACCGTGCGCGAGCGCCAGCTGGAGAAGCTGGCCCGCCTGAAGGCCGAGCGCGACCCCGCCGCCGTCGCGGCCGCCCTTAACGCCCTGACCGAGGGCGCAAGGGGCAGCGCCAACCTCCTGGAGCTGTCCGTCGAGGCCGCCCGGGCCAAGGCCACGGTGGGCGAGATCTCCCTTGCCCTGGAAAAGGTCTTCGGACGCCACAAGGCCAAGGCCGACGCCGTCCAGGGGGTCTACCTCAAGGCCGCCGGCAACACCCCGGCCAGCGACCGCGCCCGCGCCCTCACCGCCGAGTTCAACGCCGTCGACGGCCGCAAGCCGCGCATCCTGGTCGCCAAGATGGGCCAGGACGGCCACGACCGGGGCCAGAAGGTCATCGCCTCGGGCTTCACCGACCTGGGCTTCGACGTCGAGATCGGCGACCTCTTCCAGACCCCCGCCGAGGCTGCCGAACTGGCGGTGCAGAACGGCGTCCACGTGGTCGGCGCCAGCTCCCTGGCCGCCGGCCACCTGACCCTGGTGCCCGAGCTCAAGGCCGAGCTGGCCCGCCTGGGCCGCCCGGACATCCTGGTGGTGGTGGGCGGCGTCATTCCCCCTGAGGATTTCGACGCCCTGCGGCAGGCCGGCGTCACCGCCATCTTCACCCCCGGCACGGTGGTGCCTGAGGCCGCCATCGAGGTCATGGACCGCCTGAACGAGGCCCTCGGCTACGCCCAGCTCAAGGGCTGAGCCGACGGCGGACGCCCCTGACCCCCTCAGTCGGCTTCGCCGACAGCTCCCCCTGATGGGGAGCAATTCGCGCAC
>JBMOEP010000377.1:0-2339 GCA_049314675.1 Phenylobacterium sp. | reverse complement strand
CTCCCAGGGCGTCAAAGCCTCGGCGAGAATGGAGTCAGGGTCCGAAGCATAGACGGGCGCTGCGGCGGCGCGCACGACCGGGTCCACGAGACGCGGCGCAGCGACAATGCCCGCCAGGCAGGCTGCAGCGAGGGCGGCACCGCCGGTCAGGGTCAGCACCCAGGAGCGCCGGAGGGATTGCCGGACCTGGACCGGGGCAGCGGACTGCACCCGCGTTGTTACGCCCTCCGTCGGACGCGGAGCCTCCCAGGCGAACAACAGGCGATCCAGCGAACGCGCATCGTCAAGAAGTCGCCGGGCCTGAGCGGGATGGGCGGCGATCCAGGCCTCGGCACCAGGGCGATCCGCCTCGGGCCACCGGGTGGGGTCCCCGCCAAAAGACTCGGCCAGCTGGCGCACGCGCGCCTCTGCGGCGGCCAGGGAATCGGGGCGCGGGGTCATGCGACGAGGTCCGACAAGGCCGCGCGAAGGGCTCGTCGCCCACGCGAGAGAAGGCTTTCCAGGGCTTCGACGCTGATCCCGAGGGCAGCGGCGGCCTGGATGTTGCCCATCTCCTGGTAATGGCAGAGGACGACCGCCTCGCGCTGGCGGACGGGAAGGATCGCCATGGCTGCGGCCACGCGGTCGCCCACGTCCCTGGCCTCAAGCCCCCGGTCCGGCGCCGGGCCGGGATCGACCAGGGCCTCCAGGTCCTGCGGCCCCCCCGGACGGACCCTGCGCAGCCGGTCCCGGCAGAGGTTGAGGGTCACCCTGTGGAGCCAGGTGTCGAAGCGGGCTTCCCCGAAGCGCCAGACCGGCGCCTGCCGCCAGGCCCGGATCAGGGATTCCTGGGCGACGTCCTCCGCCTCGGCGGCGTCCCCCAGCACACGGGCCGCAAGGGCAGTGAGGCGAGGCAGCTTTCGGGCGGTCAGGGCCCGGACAGCCACCGGGTCCCCGGCTCCGACCCTGCGGACGAGGTCTGCATCCGGGTCGTCGACGCGTGAAGGCGCCGCCGGCCCATCGGAATAGATGCGCCTGAGGGCGTCAGTTACCGGTCGCGACACGTTGTCTCTGCCGCATGGCGGCCACCTCTGTCTTGTCCAGGGCCCCGTCGCGGTTGGAGTCCGCGCCATCGAAACGGCGCTTGCTGGCGGTCTCCAGTTCCGACCGGGACATGGATCCGTCTCCGTTGAGGTCTGTCGAGCGCCACCACTGGCTCATGGCCGCCTCAGCCTTGGCCCCGCCGAAGGTGCGGGCCATCCCGGCGACCTTGTCGAACTCGGCCCGGGAGACCTGACCGTTCTTGTCGGAATCCAGGGTCTGGAGGGTCTTGTCCACGTTGGCGGACCGGTACTCGGCGTAGAGCACCTTGCCGTCGCCGTTCTGGTCCAGCTTGGGCGGGCCCATCTGGGCGGTCGCCGGCCCAGCCCAGAGAACCGTCAGAAGGGCCGGAGCGGAAAGCGCGGCTACGCAGGCGGAAAGGTTCAGACGCACTCGGGAATCTCCGGTCCTTGGGTGTTGAACGAATTGAACCCTGAATTCCGGCGTTTCAAGGGCGGACAAGGGTTTCGAAGGCCTCCTGCGCGCGCCTGCGGGTCCGCCCCAGCCGGGCGACGAGGCTGCGGTAGTCGCGGGTGCCACCGGCCCGGGCCAGCCTGCGCCTGAAGGCATCGGGCTGGTCAGCGGGGTCGCCGGCGTCTCCGAGGGCGAGGCGGAGCATCTGGGTCAGGTTCTGCTGCAGGGTCCAGGCCTCCAAGAGGGGACCGACCGAGCCGGCCAGTCCCGCCGCGGCCATGGCCTCCAGGGCGTCTGCGGTCCCGGCGCGCAGGGGGCCGCCTGCGTGGGCATGGGCGAGCTGAAGAAACTGGGCGGCAAATTCGATGTCCACCAGTCCGCCGGGTGCGAGCTTCATGTCCCAGGGGCCCGAGGCCGGCTTCTCCTGGGTGATGAGGGCGCGCATCTCGCGCACCTCGCGGGCCAGGACGGCAGCGTCCCGGGGCTGGCGCAAGGTTGTCTCGATGGCGTCGGCCACGTCCCTGGCGAAGGCGGGATCGCTGGACCAGACCACCCTGGCGCGGGTCAGGGCCATGAACTCCCAGGTCTCGGCCTCGGTCGCATAATAGGCGCCGAAGGCGCCAAAGGCGACGGCGACGGGACCCATGGCTCCAGAGGGCCGAAGACGCATGTCGACCTCGTAAAGCTCACCTTCCGAAGTCGGCAGGGACAGGGCGGCCACCAGCCGCTGGGTGAAGCGGGCGTAGAAGGTTTCTGCAGACCAGCCCTTGAGGGTGGAGACGGTATCTGGCGTCGCGGCCCTGTGGACGGTCATCAGGTCGAGGTCAGAGCCCGCGCTCATCTCG
>JBMOEP010000376.1:0-2340 GCA_049314675.1 Phenylobacterium sp. | reverse complement strand
GGCGTGGTCGATGCGGATCCCGTTGTTCTTCGGCCAGGCGCCGGCCTGGTAGTCCCAGAAGGTATAGCCGCCAGGGCCGTCCCCGACCTCTGCCCAGGCGTCCGTGAGTCCGCTCCACAGGAGGGACCGAAAGGCTTCGCGGCTTTCGGGCTGGAAGAGGGCATCATCGCCCCAGTCCCCCGGATTGGCGGCGTCCAGGGGGCCCGGGATGACGTTGTAGTCGCCCATCAGGGCGAGGGGCTCCTCGTGCCGCAGCAGGCTGGCGGCATGGTGGTGCAGGCGCGCCATCCAGGCCAGCTTGTAGGGGAATTTCTCTGAGGCGACCGGATTGCCGTTGGGCAGGTAGATCGAGGCCACGCGGACCGGCTGCGGGCCTGAAACCACTGCCTCGATATAGCGGGCCTGGTCGTCGGACGGGTCGCCGGGAAGGCCCCGGGTCACATCCTCCAGCGGGGTCCGGCTGAGGAGGGCGACCCCGTTGTAGGTCTTCTGCCCGTGGACGGCGCAGGTGTATCCCAGGCGCTCGAAGGCCTCTGCCGGGAACTTCTCGTCGACGCACTTGATTTCCTGCAGGCAGGCGACGTCGGGCCGCTCGGCCTCGAACCAGCGCAGGACTGTCTCCAGGCGGGCGTTGACCGAATTGACGTTCCAGGTGGCGATGCGCACGGAGTCAGATCGAGAAGCTGACGCCACAGCCGCAGCTGGACCGGGCGTTCGGGTTCCGGATCCGGAACTCGGCGCCGGACAGTTCGTCCACGAAGTCGATCTCGGAGCCCTTCAGGAGGACCAGGCTGATCTCGTCCACCAGTGCGGCGGCGCCGTCGCGCTGGATCCTCCGGTCGTCCGGGGCGGCGGCCTCCACCAGGTCGAACTGGTACTGGAAGCCGGAACATCCTCCGGCATCGACGCCGATCCGAAGCATGAGGGGCCGGCCTTCGAGGGCGGACAGGGCGGCGATCCGCTGCGCGGCGGCGGCGGTCAGGGACAGGTCCGGGGCGTTGAGGACTGCATCTGGAGTCATGATGCTCTATATGAGCCCGGTTGCGCCGCCTTGGAAGGGGCCGCCGTCATGGAGCCACTCCGAGCATGAATTTCATCCGAGCCCCCTTTGCGCAGAGCGCCGCCGCCTCCCGCGGGCGCCGCCATGCGGAGCCGGAGAGCCGCACCCGGACTCCCTTCGCCCGCGACCGGGACCGGATCATCCACACCTCGGCCTTCCGGCGGCTGAAGGAGAAGACCCAGGTCTTCGTCGCCCATGAGGGCGATCACTATCGCACCCGCCTGACCCACTCCCTCGAGGTGGCCCAGATCGCCAGGTCCCTCGCCACCGCCCTGGGCCTGGAGGCTGACCTCGCCGAGACCATCGCCCTGGCGCATGACCTGGGACATCCGCCCTTCGGACATGCGGGCGAGGACGAGCTGGACAGCGCCATGCAGCCCTACGGAGGGTTCGACCACAACGTCCAGACCTTCCGGGTGGTGACCGAACTCGAGCGCCGCTATCCCCTCTGGATCGGCTTGAACCTCACCTGGGAGACCCTGGAGGGGGTCATCAAGCACAACGGCCCGGTCACCTCCCGGCTGGGACGGCCCTCCTGGAGCGCCGTGGCGGCGTTCGACAAGGACTACAGTCTCGAACTGGGGGGCTGGGCCTCGGCCGAGGCCCAGGTGGCCGCCCTGGCCGATGACATCGCCTACAACAACCATGACGTGGATGATGGCGTGGTGGCCGGCATGTTCGGCCTTGAGGACCTGCTCGACGTTCCCCTGATCGGCCCGATCCTGCACGGGGTGCGCCGGGACTATCCCGATATCGACGCCGGCATCGTGCGGATGGAAGCTGTGCGTCGGATGATTGGGGCCATGGTCGACGACGTCATCGCCGAGACGGGGCGGCGCGCGGCACAGACCCGGGTCGATTCGGCCGACGCCGTCCGGGCCCTGGATCATGCCCTGGTCGCCTTTTCCCGGCCCATGCTCGAAGACCTCGGGGCCCTGCGCGAATTCCTGATGACCCGCATGTACCGGCACTGGCGGGTCAACCGCACCCGCAGCCAGGCCCGCCGGATCCTCGCCGAGATGTTCGCCCTGTTCATGAGCGAGCCGGATGTCATGCCCGCAGAGATCTTCGCCACAATCGATGGCCGGGATGCGGCTGACCGGGCGCGGCGGGTCTGCGACTACATTGCCGGGATGACCGACCGCTTCGCCATCGAGGAACACAGGCGGCTCTTCCATCTCGAGGTCTGGACCTGACCCGACCTGTCGGGGTGCGCCTGACGCGCCTGGGGGGCTAGACTGGTGCCGAGGCGCGGTATCCGGATGATTCGCGCGTTGGGA
>JBMOEP010000375.1:0-2341 GCA_049314675.1 Phenylobacterium sp. | reverse complement strand
GTCGGATTCGCGCCATGTGGGTCGGAATACTGGGCTTAGGCGCCCTCTTCGGCATAGCCTTCGGTCTGTCCGAGGGCGGCGCCCTCCGGCTTTCGCCCTTGCTGTGGTGGACCCTGGTGGGCCTGCTGGCCGTCGGGGTAGTCGCCGCGAACCTCTGGTACATGCGTCGCGTCGACGAGGTCGAGGTGATGGATAACCTCTGGGCCGCCTTCGTCGGAATGAACGCCCATATCCTGATCGGCGCAGGCTGGGTCGCCGCTGCGGCCAGGGGGTATGCGCCCGCGCCCGACGTCCTCGCGGTCCTAATGGCCACCCTGGCGGTGACCCTCCTCGCCTATCTCGGCCTCAAGCTGCGCCGGCGCCTGGGCTGACCCTTCCCCCTTCCTTCCGGAGCCCCCTGATGATCCGCCGCCTCGCCGCCCTCGCCGCTGCCCTCGCCCTCGCCGCCGCACCGGCCCTCGCCGCCCCCCGCGCCGCCGATCCCGCCCTGTGGGTGGTGCGCGATGCGGACACCACGATCTATCTCTTCGGGACCGTCCACTTCCTGCCTGCGGACCTGGCCTGGTTCGACGATGGGGTGGCCGACGCCTTCAAGGCGTCCGACGAGTTGAGGATGGAGCTCCTGCCGGTGGAGGATCCGGCCAGCCTTGGCCCCCTCATCCTGAAGCTGGCCGTGGACCCCAAGGGTCGCACCATGTCCCAGAGGCTGTCGCCGGAAGACCATGCGGCCTATGTCCGGGCGCTGACGGAGCTCGGCCTGCCCGCCGCCCAGCTCGAGCCCCTCGAGCCCTGGTTCATCGCCATCCAGGCGGCCGCCGTGCAGTACGTCAAGGCCGGCATGGATCCGAAGGCCGGGGCCGAGGAGGTCCTGACCCAGGCGGCCCGGACGGCGGGAAAGACCGTCACCGCCTTCGAGACCCCCGAGCAGCAGTTCGCCATGTTCGACTCCACCCCCGAGGCCGAGCAGCTCGCCGGCATCCGCGACCTCGCCTACAACCGCGAGGAGGGCCTGGCCCTGATGTCGAAGATGATCGACCACTGGGCCCGGGGCGAGCCGGAAGAGACCGGTCGCATCCTGAACGAGGAGATGAAGGAAACCCCCGAGACCGCCCGCATCCTCCTGACCGACCGCAACGCCCGATGGGCTGAGGACCTGAAGGCCCGCATGGACCGCCCCGGCGTGGTCTTCGTCGCCGTCGGCGCCGGCCACCTGACCGGGACGGGCAGCGTCCAGGACCAGCTGACCCGGGCGGGCCTGAAGGTCGAGCGCATCCTGTACTGAGCCCCGGAGGCCCTCTCGATCAGACGGGCCCGATCAGAAGGGACCGATCAGAACGGGTTCGAGAACTTCGGATCCTGGAGCAGGGCGGTGTCCGTCAGGGTCCCGAGGAAGGCGACCAGGGCCAGCTTGTCCGCCTCGCTCAGGTTCAGCCGCCTCGGGGCCCCGCCGTTACCCCTCAGCTGGGGCGCCAGGTTGGGGCTGTCCTGGACCCCATTATCGTAGTGCTCGACCACGTCCCGCAGGGTGGCGAAGCGCCCATCGTGCATGTAGGGCCCCCGCACGGCGACGTTCCGGAGAGAGGGAGACTTGAACCTCCCGCCGCCGGCGCCGACGTCGGTGATCGTCGCATCCAGGCCGTTGTTGAAGACGTTGGGGCTGATGTGGGCGTCCGTCCCGTGGCAGTCGTCGCACCGCCCCGCGCCGATGTAGATTTGGCGGCCCCGCTCCTCCTGGGCGGTGAGGACGGCGGGGAAGTTGGGGACGCCGTTTATGAAGGCCTGGTCGTACTTCGACCGGTAGGAGGACATGGCCCGGACGAACTGGGACAGGGCCAGGGCGATGCGCTGGCGGGTGACCTCGGTGGTGCCAAAGGCGTCCCGGAAGAGGGCGGGATAGAAGTCCGTCGCCGCCAGTTTCGTCTCGAGATCCGCCAGGGTCATGCCCATCTCGGTCGTGTCCTGGATAGGCGTCAGCACCTGGTCCTCCAGCGTCGCGGCCCGTTCATCCCAGAAGAACCGGCCCCGGGCGTAGTAGCGCGCGTTGGTCAGGCCCATGGAGTGCCGGGCGGTCGTCCCGCCCCGGAAGCCGACGCTCAGGCGGGCCGGGTCCGAGAATCCCTTGGCCTGCTGGTGGCAACTGGCGCAGGCGACGGTGTCGTTCTGCGAGAGTCGGCGGTCGTAAAAGAGCACGCGGCCGAGAGTGGCGCCGGCGTTGGTCACCGGATTGTTCTGGGGCGTGTTGTCCGCCCCCGCTGGCGCTCCCTGACCCGTACGGGTGTAGTGCGCCGGGAGGCCGATCCCGGCGTCCGAATAGACCAGCAGGCCCACGGGCAGGGTCGGG
>JBMOEP010000374.1:0-2358 GCA_049314675.1 Phenylobacterium sp. | reverse complement strand
GGCCCCCCGCGGCCGGGGCACCCTGATCTTCACCGGGGCCACCGCCTCCCTGCGCGGACGCGAGGGTTTCTCCGCCTTCGCCGCCGCCAAGGCCGGCCTGCGCGCCCTCGCCCAGAGCCTGGCGCGGGAATTGGGACCGGAGGGCGTGCACGTTGCCCACGTCGTGATCGACGGCGCCGTGGATGGGACCTTCATCCGCTCCATCCGCGGGGAGGTCGATGACCTGCTGGCCCGCGACGCCATCCTGAAGCCCGCCGACGTGGCGGCCACCTATGTGCACCTGCACCGCCAGCCGCGCTCGGCCTGGACCCATGAACTGGACCTCCGGCCCTGGTCGGAAACCTGGTAGCCCGGAAGGAAGACCACCCCATGACCCGCACCATCGACTTCATCTTCGATTTCGGAAGCCCCAACGGCTACCTTTCCTGGAAGGTGTTGCCGGGGATCGCCGCCCGGACCGGGGCCCGGGTGAACCTGGTCCCCTGCCTGCTTGGGGGGATCTTCAAGGCCACGGGCAACCAGTCCCCCGCCCAGGCCTTTGGTCACATCAAGGGCAAGCTGGCCTACGAGACCCTGGAGACCCAGAGGTTCGTGGCCCGGCACGGGCTCTTGGCCTACCGGTTCAACCCGCATTTCCCGGTCAACACCCTGCTCATCATGCGCGGCCTGGTTGCCGCGCGACGCGCGGGGGTGGAGGACGCCTACCTTGAGGCTGTCCTCTCGGCCATGTGGGAGCAGGGGCTGAAGATGGATGACCCGGAGGTCGTCGCCGGGGCGCTGACGGCGGCCGGTCTGGACGCCCGCGCCCTCCTGGAGGCGACCCAGGATCCGGAGGTCAAGGCCGAGCTGGTCGCCAGCACCGAGGCGGCGGTGGCCCGGGGCGTCTTCGGGGTTCCCACCTTCTTCGTCGGCGACGAGATGTTCTTCGGCAAGGACCGCCTCGGCCAGGTCGAGGAAGAGCTGGCGCGGTCCCCCGCCTGAGCGCCTTGCCAGGGCGGGGCGAAGTCCGGAGACTGGGGGGCATGAACCTGCGCCTCCGTCCCCACCTGATCCTGCCCGCCCTGATCCTCTCCGGCCTTTTCAGCATCTTCCCGGCCGCGCCCGCAGCGGCGCGGGACCGGACGGATCCCGCCCGGCTTTCTGACATCACCCGGGAGCTGGCCTCCGACCCCTACGCCGGCCGCGCACCGGGTGGGCCTGGCGAGGCGAAGACCCTGGCCTACCTTGAGGCCGCCTTCCGGAAGATGGGCCTGGAGCCTGCCGGCCCAGGGGGAAGCTTCCTCCAGCCCGTTCCCTTGATCCGGACCCAGCTGGCGTCGGACGGCCGCTTCGCGGTCTCCGGGCCCAAGGGCGAGACGGTCCTGGCTTCCGGGCGCGACATCTCGGTCATTACCCTCCTGCCGGTAGACCGGGTCACCGTGCAGGACGCGCCCATGGTCTTCGTCGGCTACGGCGTCACGGCACCGGAGCGCCGCTGGGATGACTACAAGGGCGTCGACCTGCGCGGTAAGGTCGCCGTCTTCCTGATCAATGATCCCGACTTCGAGGCGACGGCGGCGGATGCGGTGGCCGGCCAGTTCGGAGGCCGTGCTGCGACCTACTATGGGCGCTGGACCTACAAGTTCGAGGAAGCCGTCCGGAGGGGCGCGATCGCCGCCCTGATCGTCCACCAGACCGAGGGCGCGGGCTACGGCTGGTCGACGGTGATCGCCTCTGCCGGAGAGGGCTATGACGTCGCCCGTCCGCGTCCCGAGGCCGAACGGCTTCCCCTTCAGGGATGGCTGTCCGCAGACGCTTCCGCCCGCCTCTTCTCGGCCGCAGGCCTGGACCTTGCGGCCCTGCGGCGGCAGGCACGGTCGGCGGAATTCCGCCCCGTGGAACTGAAGGGCATGCGTTTCCGCGCCGACGTTGGGGTCGCTCACAGCCGGTTCGACAGCCACAATGTCATCGCCCGCCTGCCGGGCCGTAGCCGTCCGGATGAGACGGTGATGGTCGCCGCCCACTGGGACGCCTATGGCGAAGGCCCGCCGGACGACAAGGGCCGGCGCATCCGACCGGGTGCCATAGACGACGCCCTGGGGGTGGCGGGGGTCCTGGAGGTGGCGCGGCTGCTGGCCCGTGAGCGGCGTCCCGAACGCTCGGTGCTGTTCGCCCTGTGGACCGCCGAGGAGCGCGGCCTGCTGGGATCTGAGTACTTCGGCGCAAATCCCACGGTCCCACTCGAGCGGATGGCGGCCAACCTGACCCTCGACATCCTTCAGACCGCCGGCCCTGCCCGCGACGTGGTGCTGGTGGGCGCAGGCCAGTCCGAACTCGATGACCTGCTGGCAGAGGCGGCCCGTCGCCAGAAGCGGACGG
>JBMOEP010000373.1:0-2371 GCA_049314675.1 Phenylobacterium sp. | reverse complement strand
GTTCGCGGCCCAGCAGGGTCAGGGCGGTACGGATACCGCCGCCGGAATCCAGCAGGGCCGCGCGCTCATTGGCGATGACGATCTCCAGGTCGGTCCGCCCAGCGAGGTGGGCCTCCATCTGGTCGGCGAAATGGTGGACGTTCACCACCGCCTTGCGCACGCCGGCCTCGACGAGACGGTCGAGGACTCGGTCGATCAGGGTCCGGCCGGCCACCTCCACCAGGGCCTTGGGCCGGGTCTCGGTGAGCGGACGCATCCGGGTGCCGAGGCCTGCGGCCAGGACCATTGCGCTTTCGGGACCCCTCACCGGCGGGCCTCCGCCGGGACGCAGGCGTCGATCCAGTCCCGCAGGTCCACAAGGCCGGGGTCGGCCAGGCATCGGTCCAGATAACCCCACATCCGGGGCAGGAAGGCCTCGTACTTCGGCCGGCCATCCCGTTTCACCAACCGGGCGAAGACGCCGAGGATCCGGCAGATGTTCAGGGCCCCCAGGGCGTGGAAATCGGTGACGAACGCAAGGTCGCCTGCAGACCGGGTGCGGTCCAGGTAGAGTTGAAGTGTCCTGTCCGACAGTCCCGGGCTGACATCGCGGCGCGCGTCGTGCAGCAGCATGGAGACATCCCAGGCGGGATGGGCGCGCAGGGCGTCCTGGAAGTCCACCATGCCGACCCTGGCGGGTCCCTCCCGGTCCGGCAGCCAGATCAGGTTCTCCACGTGATAGTCGCGGTGGCAGAAGACCGTGGCCCCCGCCTCGCCGCGCTCCAGTATGGGCCGCCAGAGCGCCGCCCAGTCCGCCCGGGCGGAGGCGTCGATCCGCACCTCTGGACGCAGGGCTGGCAGCCAGTCGGGCAGGAGGTCGGCGGCGGTCTCCAGGGCCAGGGCGTCGTAGGTCAGGAGCGGCCAGTCGACCCCTGGGGCTGCGTCCAGCCGGTCCGGGACCGGGCTGGCCTGCATGTGGACCAGGGCCTCCACCGCGGCCTCGTAAAGGGGCCCCTCGTCGGCGCCGCCGGCGATCCGCGCGCCGAACAGGTCATCTCCGAGGTCCTCCATCACCGCCAGGCCAAGACCGGCGTCGAAGGCCTCGATCCGCGGTGCCGACAGCCCGGACCGGTTGAGCCAGCCCGCGACGGCGACGAAGGCGTCTACCCGTCCGGCGGCCAGCCGCGCCAGGGCGTTGTAGCCGAGGGTCCTGCGCGTCCCGGCGTCGGCGTCCGGCGGACACGGCGCGGATTCCACCGGCGGCTGGTCCATGAAGATCCGTCGGCTGCCATCGGTCAGGAACAGGCGTTCGTAGGCGCGGGTCGAGGCGTCGCCGGCCAGGCCTTCGCGCCGGGCGTCCTGCAGGCCGGCGGCCAGAAGGAAGCTCGCTTTCAGGGCCTCGCGGTCCGCCGTCACGCCACGCGCTCCTTCCAGGTCCCGAAGCCGGCCAGCCGCGCCGCGCGGCCCTCGCCCTCCATGGAAAGCTCTAGATCGAGTCGGTTGGCGGGAAGACGCCCTTCGAGCCGTTCCGGCCATTCGATCAGGGCTGCCCCGTGGACAAGGGCCTCGTCCAGCCCGATTTCCCAGGCCTCATTGGGGTCCTCCAGCCGGTAGAGGTCGAAATGGGCGATCTCGAAGTCCGGACCGGCATAGGTTTGGACGAGGGTGAAGGTCGGGCTCGGGGCGTCCTCGTCCGGCGTGGTCAGGGCGCGGATCAGGGCCCGGGCGAGGCAGGACTTGCCCGCCCCCAACCCACCGCTGAGGCAGATGGCCTCGCCTGCACGCAGAATCGGGGCCAGGCGTCGCCCAAGCGCTTCCGTGTCAGGCTCTGCGGGCAGGTCGATCCGCGCGGGCAGGCGGGTCAAAAGGGTCGATCCGGATGGGCGGGAAGGACCGTCTCCACATAGGCCTTCAGCTCAGCCGTCGCAGCCTCGGCGTCACTGCCCAGGCGGGAGGGGTCGATGAGGGGCCCCACGCTGAGGGTAAACCGCCCGCCCCGTTTGTTCAGGAGCTCGTGGAACAGGGTGATGTCGCGGAGCTCCTGCGAGACCCGGTCGAAGGCGTGGAACAGGGTCGACCAGGGACCGGTCATGTGGACCGGCGCCACCGGGGCGCCGTGTCGCCGGGCGATGGACAGGGCCGAACTCATCCAGGGCGGATCCGACAGGGTCCCGTCCAGCGCCCGCCTGGACAGCCGGCCGGCGGGGAAGATCGCCAGCGCCCGTTCCGCCTCCATGGCCTCGCGGGTCATCTGCAGGGTGGTTCGGGTGCGGTCGCGGGTCCGCTTGGCCTCGACCCATTCCACGGGGATCAGGACCTCGGAGAACCGCGGCACGACCCTGTGGGCGTCGGCATTGGCGTAGAAGCAGAGGTCGGGTCGCCGGCCACGCAG
>JBMOEP010000372.1:0-2373 GCA_049314675.1 Phenylobacterium sp. | reverse complement strand
CCCGCCGCCGCATCGTGGTTGCGCCCGAGGAGGGCGAGGGCCTCGTCGTCGAGGGACTGCAGGCCCAGGGACAGCCGGTTGACCCCCGCAGCGGCCAGGGCGGCGAACCGGTCGGCCTCGGCGTCGGTGGGATTGGCCTCCAGGCTGACCTCGAGGTCCGGGGCGGCCTCCCAGAGGCGCCGGCACGCCGCGATCACCGTTGCCACCGCCTCGGGGGCCATGAGCGAGGGCGTGCCCCCGCCGAAGAAGACCGAGGTCAACCGCCGGGGTCCGGTGGCTGCGGCCCGCCGGGCCAGGTCCTCGACGATCGCCCGGGCCAGCTCGGCTGCTTCCCCGGGTCGCCGGTCACGGTGCACGTTGAAGTCACAGTAGGGGCAGATCCGGGCGCAGTAGGGCCAGTGGATATAGACGCCAAAGCCCGCCGCGTCGGGTCCAGGGTTCAAGCCAGGGCCGCCTTGAGGTGCGAGAAGGCCCGGGCCCGGTGGCTCATGGCGTCCTTCGCTACGGGATCCATCTCTCCGAAGGTCAGGACATGGCCGTCCGGCCGGAAGATCGGATCATAGCCGAATCCGCGATCTCCCCGGGGCGGGAAGACCAGTTCGCCGTCGATCCGGCCCTCGGTCACCACCGCCAGGTCGTCGGGCCAGGCCAGGGCCAGGGCGCAGGTGAAGAAGGCCCGGCGACCGGCCTCACCCCGTTCGGCCAGCTCCCGTTCGATCCGCACCATTGCGGGGGCGAAGTCCTTGCCCGGACCCGCCCATCGGGCCGACAGGACGCCGGGGGCGCCGCCCAGCCCCGCAACGGACAGGCCGGAATCATCTGCCAGGGCTGGCAGGCCACTGGCCGCCGCCGCCGCCCTCGCCTTGAGGAGGGCGTTGCCCGTGAAGGTGGCCTCGGTCTCCTCAGGCTCGGCGAGACCCAGCTCGCCGGCCGTGATGATGTGGTAGCGGCCCTCCAGGATCTCGGCCAGCTCCCGGGCCTTGCCGGGATTGTGGGTCGCCACCACCAGCCGGGACCCGGCCTCAAGTCTGATCGCCATGAAGAGCTCCCGGCCCGGATGGCCATTACGACATTTTAACGCGAAAACCGTCGCGTTCGCGACATAAGGGTGGGGATGGCGCAGCGGAACCGGGGGGCGACGACATGCCGACCATGCGAGCCCTCGGCCCGGGCTCCCTTTCCAGCTTCCTGAAGTCAGTCCTCGACGTCGTCTGGATCCTGCTGCTGCTGCTGCTGGCCATACTGGCCGCCAGCCTGTTCTACGGCATCCTTGCCGCCTTCAATCCCGAAATGCCCTTCGCCCACAAGGTCCGCTTCGAGGGCCTGGATCGACTTCAGGGCTGGGCTGTGGTCCTGGCCAGGATGTTGACCGCTGTCCTTTTTGTTGGCGGCGTCCTGATCATCGTCAGCCGTCTGAGGGAGATTTTCGCCACCCTCAAGGCTGGGGATCCCTTTCATCCGGACAATGTCACCCGCCTGAGAGTCGTAGCGGGTGGCCTCGTCTGGATGGAGGGCGTCCGTTACACCGTCTGGACCCTCGGCGCCCTCTTGCCGCCCCAGGCGTCACCGGAACGTCCCAACCTGTCCCTCACCGCCTGGTTCTCGATCCTGGTGGTCGTCGTCCTGGCCGAGGTCTTCCGGGAAGGCGCCCGTCTGAGGCGCGAGGCGGAGTTGACCATCTGATGCCTGTCCGCCTGCACCTGGACCGTCTCCTCCACGAACGTCGGATGTCCCTGGCCGAACTGGCCGACCGGATCGATGTCTCGGCCTCGGACCTCGCCATCCTCAAGTCCGGGGATGCCCGGGCCCTGAGGTTCACGACCCTGGAGGCCCTGTGCCTGGAACTCGGCTGCCAGCCCGGCGACCTCCTGACCTACGCGCCGGACTGACCTACCCCCCGGGTGCGCCGGCCTGAGTCCAGGTGTCGCTGCATCGCAACATGAGAGGGTCCTGAGACTTCCAGACCTTGCGCCGCCTTGGTTTGGGGTCTATGTGCACCGCAACAATTGCTGCATTGCACAAGGAGCTGGCCATGACCCATGTTCTGGAAATCCGCGACTACCCGGTCTTCGAAGGCCTTCTGCGCCGTCTCGAGGCCATTCTCGACAGCATCATGTCGCCGTATGGCGAGGAACTCGGCCGCATGTCGCCGACCGCCTTCCGCCATCTGCTGAACGCCGGGTTCTGATTCCGGACCGCGCCGGCCGTTGCTGTCTCTCCCGACGGCGGATCGGCGCCCGAAGCGGGCGGCTCCTCAGGGAGCCGCCCGTTTCCATTTCAGGCGGCAGGGATCGCCGCCCTCTGCAGGGCGAACAATTCCCCTATGCCCTTCTCAGCCAGGCCGAACAGGGCCTCGAACTCGTCCCGGGTGAA
>JBMOEP010000371.1:0-2397 GCA_049314675.1 Phenylobacterium sp. | reverse complement strand
CCCCTCACCGGGCTTCGCCCGGAGCTCCCCCTTGGGGGAGCAATGGCTTCCGGGTTCCTGCCTCGTCTGGGGACTCAGCCCAGGGTCAGGGTGCAGGTCTCGCCCAGGGTCGGCCGGGATACGGTGATCCGGGACAGGCCCGGATAGCGCGCCGACAGGCGGTCGGCGAACCAGGCGCAGAGATTTTCCAGGGTTGGCCGCTCGAGGCCTGGCTTGTCATTCAGGAGGCCGTGGTCCAGTTCGCCCGCCACTGCCTTCAGGTCGGCGTCAAGGTCTGCCAGGTCCGCCACCCAGCCGACGGGGCCGCCGGGCATTCCCCGGACCGAGGCCTCGACCCGGAAGGAATGGCCGTGCAGTTGGCGATAGGGCCGGTGCTCCGGGCCCTCCGTCAGGTAGTGCGCGGCATCAAAGGTCGCGGCCTTGGTGATTTCGAACTGGCGCTGGGTCATGTCGGGAAGGCCGGCGAACCGGTCAGGGGATACCGAGGGTCTTGTGAGTCTGGACGCTTAAACGCCAGCGCGGGTGCGAAAGGCAATAGTCGATCGCCGCCTGGGTGTTCCCGGCCAGGCCGGGGCTGTCCATGGGCTGGAGCAGGAAGCGCTCGAAGTCCCAGGCCTCAAAGGTGGCCGGATCGACGCCGGGCTGGGGAAAGACCAGCTTCAGCTCCTGTCCAGCCCTCTGCACGACCGGGACCTGGGCCTTGGGACTGACGCAGATCCAGTCGATCCCGGGCGGGCAGGGCAGGGTGCCGTTGGTCTCCAGGGCGATGCTGAAGCCCCGGGCGTGCAGGGCATCCACCAGGGCCGGGTCGACCTGCAGCAGGGGCTCGCCCCCGGTCAGCACCACCAGGCGATCTTCTGCGCCGCCCCGCCAGGCGGCGAGGACGGCGCCTGCCAGGGCGTCTGCGGTGGCGAAGCGACCCCCGCCGGGCCCATCCATGCCGACGAAGTCCGTGTCGCAGAAGTTGCAGGCCGCCGTCGCCCGGTCTTCCTCGCGGCCCGACCAGAGGTTGCAGCCGGAGAAGCGACAGAACACCGCCGCCCTTCCGGCCTGGCCGCCCTCACCCTGGAGGGTCAGGAAGATCTCCTTGACGGCATAGCTCATGCGGTAAGGGCGGGGCGACCCGCCGCCTCCCACTCCCGCCAGCCGCGGGCCCGGAGTTCGCAGGCCGGGCAGGCCCCGCAGCCGTGGCCCCAGGCGTGGCGGACCCCGCGTTCGCCCGCATAGCAGGTGTGGGTGTCCTCCAGGACGATGTCCACAAGGGCCTGGCCGCCGAGGCCCAGGGTCAGGGCCCAGGTCTGGGCCTTGGTCAGGCGCATGAGCGGGGTGTCGATGACGAAGGCCTGGTCCATCCCCAGGTTCAGGGCGGTCTGCAGGGCGTCGAGGGTGTCCCGCCGGCAGTCCGGATAGCCCGAGAAGTCTGTCTCGCACATGCCCCCCACCAGCCGCGACAGCCCCCGGCGGTCCGCGAGCGCCGCCGCCCAGGTCAGGAAGACCAGGTTACGGCCCGGCACGAAGGTGTTGGGCAGACCCCGGGCGCCCACCTCGAAGGCCCGCTCTGTGGTCAGGGCCGTGTCGCCGATGGCGCCGAAGGCGGTCAGGTCGAGCCGGTGGTCCGGGCCCAGCCGCGCCGCCCAGGCGGGAAAGCGCGCCCGGACAGCCGAGAGCACGATCTCGCGCTGGGCCATCTCGACCGAATGCCTCTGGCCATAGTCGAATCCCACGGTCTCGACCCGCGGATAGCGCTCCAGCGCCCAGGCGAGGCAGGCTGCGGAGTCCTGGCCGCCGGAGAAGAGGACAAGGGCGCTTTCGGGTCCGATCATATCACCCCCAATACGCCTCCCGATGTTGCATTGCAAAACCCCGGACTGCCTTTGTGGCTAAGGAAAATGAAACCCGAACGTACAGAATGCCCTGTTTTTGGTGCATCGCACCCTCACGGAATGTTGAGCCGGGCTAGATTGACTTGGCACCCCATAGGTAAACTGTCTGTAATGCTGGACAAGCCTGACTGCGTCGGGCGAGTTCCAAGGTGTTGTGCGTCTTAGAAAAAAGCAAAAAACCGGTACTTTGCTGCCGGGGGGGAGGATCAAGTCATGAGTTCTTCGGGACTGAAGCGCCTGCTATGCCTGTCCGTCTCGGTCGCCGCCCTTACGGGCTTGGCGCACCCTGCAGCGGCCCAGTCTTCCAACACGATTGAGGAACTGGTGATCACCGCCGAGAAGCGGGAACAGAGCCTCCAGGATGTTCCCGTGGCCGTGTCGGCCTTCTCTGCCGCCAAGCGAGACCTGATCGGTATCAACACGATCCAGGACATCACCAACTTCACGCCCGGCCTGCAGTACAACAGCTCCACCGACCGGGTGTCGCTGCGCGGCGTGGGCCGCCTGACCAACG
>JBMOEP010000370.1:0-2402 GCA_049314675.1 Phenylobacterium sp. | reverse complement strand
CTGGAGGGAGTCGGTGCCGACCACATAGTCCGGAAGGGCGCCGTTCAGGCCGCGTCCACCCCAGCCGCCGGTCGGGTCTGCGCCCCCCGACGAGCCTTCGGTTGTTCCGGTGAAGCCCGCCGGCATCTCCGGGACCTGCGGGCGGAAGTCGTCAGGCTGGGGCCGCAGGAGGGCGCCGACGAGGAGGCCCAGGCCCGCGAAGGCGACGGCGCCGGCGATCTCCACCTTCACGGCCGGCGGTTCCCTGCGGGCGTCTGCATCAGGCGGCCCGGCGAACAGCCCGCTCGATCAGGTCGCAGACCTGGGGAACCAGGGCGGCGGGGATGTTGTGACCCATGCCGTCCAGGACGTGCATCTCGGCACCCGGCACGCAGGCGGCGGTGTCGTGGCCGCCCTCGACGGGCACCAGGGGGTCGTCGGCGCCATGGATGACGACCGTGGGCGCTGTGATGCGGCGCAGGGCTTCCCGGCGGTCGCCGCTGCCCAGGATGGCCGCATACTGGCGCAGGAAGCCCACCGGATAGTAGGCGCGGCGGAAGGAGGCCTCGATCCCGGCGCGCTCGGCGGCCTCGTCGGAGACGCCTGCCGGGCCCGCCATGACCCGAGCCGACTTCAGGCCATGCTCGAGGAAGGCGTCCAGGTCCTGGTGCGGATCCGGCCCCCGGTTGACCAGGAAGGCCACGGCCTCGGGCTTGGCTGGAGGCAGTCCCGGATTGCCGGTGGAGGACATGATCGAGGTCATGGAACGCACCCGGTGCGGGTGCTCGGCGGCCAGCATCTGGACGATCATGCCGCCCATGGAGGCCCCGACCACATGGGCCGAGTCGAAGCCCAGGCCTTCGATCACCCCGGCGGCGTCGGCGGCCATGTCGGACAGGAAGTAGGGCACGTCCGGCCGGCGGCCCTCGCGGACGGCCTTGGCGACGTCGCCGATGCTGGGCGGCGGGGCGTCATCGAAGCGGTGGGACAGGCCCACGTCGCGGTTATCGAAGCGCACGACGCGATAGCCGCGTCCGGCGAGGTCTCCGACCATGTCCATGGACCAGCGGATCATCTGGGCCCCCAGGCCCATCACCAGGACGATGGGCTCGCCGCCCTCGGGTCCGTGGAGGTCGTATTCGATCGAAACGCCATTCGCGGTGAGCTGGGCCATGGTTTTCTCCCTCTTGTGAGGGGGCCACACTGGCGCGCCCGTCCCCGGGCCGCAAGCGGCGCGGCGGATCAGCCCTTCTCGATGAAGCTGTCGAGCACCTTCTTTTCGCCCGCCTTGTCGAAGGCGACGGTCAGCTTGGAGCCCTCGGCGACGAGGACCCGGCCATAGCCGAACTTCTGGTGGAAGACCCGGTCGCCCCGGGCGAAGGCGCTGGACTGGGGATCGGAGACTGCGAGGAGCTTGCCCTCGCCCTCGATGACCGGCCGCCTGGAGGCCTGCGCCGCGGGGCGGGGCCGGTCCTGGGCCCGCCGCCAGCCAGGGGAGTCGTAGGTGGACCCGAAGGCCGGGGTCTCGTCCCAGCGGCTGGCCGTCGCCTGCATGCCGGGGCCGCCGCTGAAATAGCCAGTCTCGGAGACCGCCTCGACGTGGGCCTCGGGCAGTTCATCGACGAAGCGGCTGGGCAGCTGGCTCGTCCAGCGGCCATAGACAAGGCGGTTGGCGGCGAAGGAGATCCGCGCCGACCTGCGGGCCCGGGTCAGGCCGACATAGGCCAGGCGCCGCTCTTCCTCGAGGCCCTTCTCGCCGGTCTCGTCCAGGCTGCGCTGGGAGGGGAAGACCCCTTCCTCCCAGCCGGGCAGGAAGACGAGGGGGAACTCCAGCCCCTTGGCCGAGTGCAGGGTCATGATCTGGACGGCGTCGGCCTGGGGCCCGCGGTCCATGTCCATGACCAGGGAGACGTGCTCCAGATAGGCCTGGAGGGTGTCGAAGGCGTCCATGGACTGGACCAGTTCCTTCAGGTTCTCCAGCCGGGTCTGGGCGGTGGGCGTGCGGTCGGCCCGCAGGGCGTCGGTATAGCCGCTCTCCTCGAGGATGGCCTCGGTCACCCGGGCGTGGTGGGTGTCCCGGGACAGGGCTGTCCAGCGGTCGAGATCGCGCAGGAAGTTGGCCAGGGAGGTGCGGGTGCGGGCCGGCAGCTCGTCGGTGACGGCGGCCTCCCGGGCGGCGGCCAGGGCCGAGACGCCCGAGGCCCGGGCGATCTGGAACAGCTTCTGGACCGAGGCCTCGCCGATCCCCCGCCGGGGCGTGTTGATGATGCGCTCGAAGGCCAGGTCGTCGTCGGGCGACTGCACGAGGCGCAGGTAGGCGTGGGCGTCGCGGATCTCGGCGCGCTCGAAGAAGCGCAGGCCGCCCACCACCGTGTAGGGGATGGACATCAGGACGAAGCGCTCCTCGAAGGCGCGCATCTGGA
>JBMOEP010000369.1:0-2414 GCA_049314675.1 Phenylobacterium sp. | reverse complement strand
TACCACCGCGACCGCTACGCCCGGATCAACGGCTACTGATCTAAGGCTGGCGCGTTCCGGAACTCAGGCCCCCCCGGCGACCCCGCCGGGGGAGTTTTGCGTTCCGCCGGGGTAGAATTGCAGCGGCTTCCCCGAGATGGTTTGCTGGCGTCCTGCTGACGGAGACCCCGATGTTCCCCTTCCGAATTGCGCCCCTCGCCCTGGCCCTTTGCCTCTCGGCAGGTCCCGCTGTCGCCGAAAGCATCCTCTTCGTGGGCAACAGCTTCACATTTGGCGCCACATCCCCCGTTTTCCGCTACCGGCCCGAGGCCGTGACCGACCTCAACAAGGAGGGCATCGGGGGCGTGCCGGCCATCTTCAAGGTCCTCACCTTCCAGGCGAAGCTCGACTATCAGGTCAGCCTTGAGACCTCGCCTGGCAAGAACTTCGACTGGCACCTGGAGAACCGCCTGCCCCTGATCGACCGTCCCTGGGACGTGATCATCCTCCAGGGCCAGTCGACCCTGGACCTTGAACGGCCCGGTGACCCGACCCGCCTCATCGATGGAGGCCGGCGGCTCTCGGACCGACTCGGGCAGAGGAATCCTGCGGCGCGGATCTACTACGAAGCCACCTGGTCACGGGCCGACCTGACCTACGCCAAGCCCAGCCCTTGGAAGGGCAAGCCCATCGCCGCCATGGCCCGGGACGTCCGCGCCGGCTACGACCGCGCCCGGGCGGTCTCGAAGTCCGTGCGGGGCGTCCTGCCGGTGGGCGAAGCCTGGAACCGGGCCATGGAGACCGGCGTCGCCGATCCGAACCCCTATGACGGCCTCAGCTTCGGCAAGGTCGACCTCTGGGGTTGGGACCAGTATCACGCCAGCGCGGCGGGCTATTACCTCAGCGCCCTGGTGATCTTCGGGGCCGTGACCGGACTTGACCCCCGAAGCTTCGGGGAGCGCGAGATCGCCGCCTACGAACTGGGACTTTCACCCACTCAGGCCAAGGGCCTTCAGGAGGCCGCCTATGCCCAGTTGCGGGCCGAGGGCCTGCTTCCCGACCTCCAGGCGACCCCGGCGCGCACTGGGCCCTAGAGCCAATCCCCCGTTCTCAGAACCTGATCTTGCTGACTTCGCCCTGTGGGAAGGCCCTTCCCAGGGGCCGGCGCGGGCCGTTGTAGGTCCCGGTCCGGATGAACTCGCGGTCAGGCGCCAGGGCATGGGTGATTCGCTCCGCCAGGGCCCGACCGGTGATCGGCTTGGCGATGAACTGGTCGACCCCCGCTTCGAGGCAGGCCCTGACGTGCTTTTCCTCGGTGTGCCCGGTGGCCACGATGATCGGCACTTCGCTGAAAGGATGGGATTCGTCAGCCCGGAGGTTGCGGACGAAGGTCACGCCATCCAGGACCGGCATCTTGAGGTCGGTGATGATCAGGTCCGGCTTGACCTGGAGGATCAACTTCTGCGCCTCGATGGCGTCGTCGGCCAGGCGGATGGAGCCAAAGCCCAGGGCGCGCAGGACCGCCGTCATGATGCTGCGCATCCCGACGTTGTCGTCGACCACCAGAACGACGAGATCCCGGCTCAGGGGAACCATTCACAACCCAGATGCAGCCTACTTCTCCGTGTATCTAGGGGTGGGCAGGTTGCGAGAAGGTTACGGCCCAACGGCACGCGGGCCTCGACGCGAACGGCCGCCTCCGGCAAGACAGGCACCTGACCCCGTTCGCCCGCCAGGACCGCCATGACCGAAACCCCGCCCCTCCAGGACCTCCAGAAGTCCCTCGGCCAGCAGAGGCTGGTCACCTTTGAGCCCGGTCGGGCCGCCATAGAATACCTGGCCGGTGCCCACATGTGCCACTCCGGAGGGGTCGTGCAGGGCGGCTTCATTTGTGGCTGGATCGACGCCGCCATGGCCCATGCCGCCATGGCTGGCGGCGGGGACCTGACCCCCATGTCCCTGGAGCTGAAGGTCAGTTTCTTCGCCCCTGCCCGCCCTGGCCTGGTGATCGCCGAGGCCTGGATCGAACGTGCCGGCAAGTCCACCTGCTTCGCCGAGGGCCGCCTCCTCAACGCCGCAGGCGAGGTCCTCGCCAAGGGCACCTCCACCATCCGCCTGATCCCGCGCGCGAAGGTGGAGGCGGGTTCAAGGGAGGCGAGGGGCTAGGCGGGGGGCAGGAAGTTGGCCGTTGAATCCCAGGACCACTCCTGCGACCGTCGTCGAGTCGGTTTTGCTGCGAAGCCCTGCAAACCAGCTGACTAGGGAGTTGGAACGTCGTGAAGGTCGCAATTATGCAGCCCTACTTCCTTCCATATATCGGATACTTCCAGCTCATTTCAGAAGTCGACGTCTTCGTTGTCTACGACGACATCAAGTACACGAAAAAGGGATGGATCAATCGAAACCGCCTTTTGTTGAACGGCAAGGACACACTC
>JBMOEP010000368.1:0-2421 GCA_049314675.1 Phenylobacterium sp. | reverse complement strand
CATGGGCTTCTACCTGCCCGCCCAGCTGGTGCGGGACGCCCGGGAGCACGGGGTGGAGGTGCGCCCCGCCGACGTCCTGGCCAGCGACTGGGACTGCACCCTGGAACCGGTGTCCGGCCAGCGGTTGCGGGCCCTGCGGCTGGGCCTGCGACAGGTGCGGGGCCTGGCCCAGGAGGACGTCGAGCGCCTGGTCCTGGCCCGGGCCCGGGGGGCCCGCGCCCTCCCCGACTTCGCCCGGGTAGTGAGCGGACGGGGGATGGAGCTCCTGGCCGAGGCCGACGCCTTCGCCGGCCTGGGGATGAGCCGCCGCCAGGCCCTGTGGGCAGTGAAGGGACTGGCCGGCGCCGACCGGGTGGACCGGGACGCGCCCCTGGCGGCGGGGGCTGACCTGCCCGAGCCCGGGGTCGACCTGCCGCTCATGAGCGCCGCCCGGGAGACCGCCGAGGACTACCGCACCCTGCGCCTGTCCCTGAAGGCCCACCCCTGCGCCTTCCTGCGCGAGGACCTGGCGGCGCGGGGCGCGCGTCCGGCGGCGGACCTGAAGCGGATGCGGGACGGGCGCCGCACTGCCGTGGCCGGCCTGGTCCTGGTGCGCCAGAGGCCGGGTACGGCGAAGGGGGTGGTCTTCATGACCCTGGAGGACGAGACCGGGACGGCCAACATCGTCGTCTGGAAGGACGTCTTCGAGGCCCACAGGCCGGCGGTCATGCGCTCGGGCCTGGCCCTGGTGGAGGGGCGGGTTCAGGTCGCCGGGGACATCCTCCACCTGGTGGCTGAGCGGATCACCGACCTGTCCGTCCTGGCGGCGGGCCTGAGGACAGACGAGCCCGGCGAGGCGGCGCCCAGGGCCGGCGGCGGGCGGCTGGTGGCGAGCCGCGACTTTCACTGACCTGCGGGCCTTGACGCCCGTCCGCCCCTGCGGCGAAGTCGGGGCGACAGGGAGACACGCCATGACCCCAACGCCCCGGGCCCTCGCCCGCCTCGCCGCCCTCGCCCTCGCCCTCCTCGCCACCCCGGCCATCGCCGAGCCCGCCCGGGTCCGGGTCGAGACCGGGCAGCTTTCCGGCGAGGCGAAGGACAGCGTCGGCGTCTGGCGCAATATCCCCTATGCCGCACCGCCGACAGGCGATCGCCGCTGGGCGCCGCCGGCCCGGGCTGCCGCCTGGACGGGCGAGCGCGACGCCACAAAGGCCGGCCCCTCCTGCGTGCAGAAGATGAATGCCGACGGGACGCCCAACGGCGGGGGTGCCAACGGTCCCATGAGCGAGGACTGCCTGCAGCTGAACGTCTTCGCTCCGGCGAAGGCCCGCAAGGCGCCGGTCATGGTCTGGATCCACGGCGGCAGCCACCGGGAGGGGGCGGGCTGGATATACGACGGCTCGGCCTTCGCCCGGCAGGGGATCGTGGTGGTGACGATCAACTACCGCCTGGGCCCACTGGGCTATTTTGCCCACCCCGCCCTGACCGCCGCCGCCCGGAAGGACGAGCCCCTGGCCAATTACGGCCTGATGGACCAGGTCGCTGCCCTGCAGTGGGTGAAGCGCAACATCGAAGCCTTCGGGGGCGACCCCCGGCAGGTCACGGTGTTCGGGGAGAGCGCCGGGGGCATGAGCACCCTGGCCCTGCTGGCAACGCCCTCGGCCAAGGGCCTCTACGCCCGCGCCATCGTCCAGTCGGGGGGCGGCTGGTTCCCGCCAACGACCCTGGCCGCAAAGGCCCAAGCCAGCGAAGAGGCCCTGGCGGCCCTGGGCCATGCCAAGGCCTCCGCCGCCGACCTGCGCGCCCTGCCGGCCGAGAGCCTCATCAACGGGGTCGGCGGAAGCTTCGGCCCCTTCCCGGACGGCCGGCTACTGAAGGAGACCCCCAGCCAGGCCTTCGCCGCCGGACGGGCCGCCGACGTGCCCCTGATCATCGGCTGGAACTCCGGCGAGGACTCCCTGATGGGTCGCTGGCGGCCGGAGATGATGGGCGCTGTGCCAGCGGAGGCCCGGACGGTCTACGCCGCAGAGGCCGCCCGCGGTGACGAGGCCCTGGCCCGGGCCGTCTTCACCGACCGGGCCATGGGCGCGCCGGCCCGCTGGATCGCCCGCCAAGCTGCCTCGGGCGCCCCGGCCTGGCTCTACCACTTCTCCTATGTGGGAACCCGGTTCCGGCCCTTCACCGACCGGGCCGCCCACGCCGCGGAGATCCAGTACGTCTTCCAGTACTGGGGTCGCCGGACGCCCATGTCGGCGGTGTCGGAGGAGGACAAGGCCATGGCCGCCCTGATGAACGGCTGCTGGGCCACCTTTGCGAAGACCGGCCGCCCGGACTGTCCCGCCGGCCAGGCCTGGCCCGCCTATTCAAAGGCGCAGGACGCCCTGCTGGAGTTCGGCCGCGACACCGGCCTGAGGACCAGCTTCCAGTCTGGCCGCCTCGACT
>JBMOEP010000367.1:0-2436 GCA_049314675.1 Phenylobacterium sp. | reverse complement strand
CAAGGGCAACGACACGATCAGCGGCGGCGCCGGGGCGGACATCTTCCACAGCCTGACCGGCGCGGCCATCGACCGCATCCTCGACTTCAACTTCGCGGAGGGCGACCGGCTGGTGCTGGATGGGGGACCGTCCCGGACCATCACCCAGGTCGGGGCCGACGTGGTGGTCGACATGGGCAATGGCGACCAGGCCATCCTGGTCGGCGTTTCCCTGGACAGCCTCGGAAGTGGCTGGATTGCTTGAGCCTTCCCAAGCCCGCGCACCTTCGCATCCGGCCGGCCCTGCGGCCTGAATTGCCGGCCATTCGCGACATTGAGCGCGAGGCCGCGCAGAGGTTCCTGGGCTCGCCGGAGGCCTGGATCGCCGGGGACCCGCCAGCGCCGGAGTCGCTTCTCGACGCCCGTCTGGAGGAAGGCGGCCTTTGGGTCGCCTGCCTCGACGGGGACCGGCCCGTCGCCGCCCTCCGGTTCCGCCCCCTCGGCGATAGCCTCTATATCGAGCAGATCGATGTCCTGACGGCATTCAGTGGCCTGCGGCTTGGCGCGGCCCTGCTGGACTGGGCGGACGACCTCGCCCGCGAGGCGGGCTGCGCAGCCCTTGTCCTCTCGACCTTCCGGGACATTCCCTGGAATGCGCCCTGGTACGCCCGGATCGGCTTCGAGGTCATCGACGTCCTGCCGCCCGAACTGGAAACCCTCCGAAGCGAGCACCTCGCCCGCGGTCTCGATGAAAGCCGAAGGGTGTTCATGCGCCGGAGCGTCCGGGAGCTGGAGGCGGATGCCTGAGCGGGATCGCAGCGCCGGTCGTCGTTCCGGGCGTGGTAGCTGGGGGCGGGATCGAACCGCCGACCTGTGGGTTATGAATCCACCGCTCTAACCATCTGAGCTACCCAGCCGCCGGGCCATTTCGGCGAGGGGCGGTTTATAGGGTCTGGCGCGGCGCGCTTCAAGCCGCTTGGGAAGCGGGGCCGGGCTTGCTAGGGTCATCCCTGCGATGAGCGTCCTGCATCTCCTGGGAACGGCCGGCGAAGGCGGCGCGGAGACCTATTTCGTCGACCTGGTCACAGGGTTGGCGGGATCGGGACAGGCGCAGGCGGCAGCCCTGCGCCCCAACGCCGCCCGCCAGGCGGCCCTGGCCAGCGCCGGGGTCCCGGTCCGGGAGCTCCGGTTCGGCGGCCCCCTGGACCTCTTCACCGCACCCGCCGCAGGCCGCTTTGCCCGCGCCCACGACACCAGCCTCGCCCTGGCCTGGATGAACCGCGCTGCCCGGCATACCCCCCGGGGCCCCTGGGCGCGGATTGGCCGCCTGGGCGGATATTACAACCTCAAATATTACAAGGGCTTCGACGCCCTGGTCGCCAATACCGAGCACATCGCCGACTGGATCGTGGCCCAGGGCTGGCCGGCGGGCCGGGTGCACTGCATTCCCAACTTCGCCGCCCCCGCCGAAGACGCCCGGCCCGTCGACCGGGCCAGCCTCGACACCCCCGAAGGCGTCCCCCTGCTGCTGGCCATGGGCCGACTGCACGAGGCCAAGGCCCACGACGTGGCCCTGGAGGCCCTGGCCCGCCTGGCGGAGGCCTGGCTCTGGATCGCCGGCTCCGGGCCGGAAGAGGGCCGCCTGAAGGCCCTGGCCGACGGGCTGGGCCTGGCTGGCCGCGTGCGCTTCCTGGGCTGGCGGACCGACGCCTCATCCCTCTACCGGACCGCCGACCTCTGCGTCTTTCCTTCCCGCTACGAGCCCCTCGGCAATGTGGTCATCCAGGCCTGGGCCCACGGCCTGCCGGTGGTGGCCGCCGCCTCCACAGGCCCGGCGGCCCTGATCCATGACGGCGAGGATGGCCGGTTGGTCGCCGTCGATGACCCGGTGGCCCTGGCGGCGGCGATCCGCGACCTCCTGGGCGACGCGACCGGCCGCCGGGCCCTGACGGCTGCGGGCCTTGCCCGGGTGGCGGGGGAGTTCTCCCGGGAGGCGGTGGTGGACCGCTGGCGCGAGCTCTTCGCCGCCCACGGCGCCGGCTGATGTGCGGCATAGCTGGCGTGATCAACGGCCAGGTCGCCGCCGCCGACCTCATCGCCGCCCTCCTGCACCGGGGCCCGGACGGCGTGCGCACCGAGACCCTGCCGGGGATCTCCCTCGCCCACGCCCGGCTGTCGATCATCGACCTCGAGGGCGGCTGGCAGCCGCTTCACGCCGCTGGGTCGGTGGTCATCGGCAATGGCGAGATCTACAATTACCTGGAGCTTGCCCGGGACCATGGCCTGGAGGCCAGCCTGGCCACGGGGTCCGACTTCGAGCCCCTGCTGCACCTCTACGCAAGGGAAGGGCCCGACGCCTTTCGGCGGCTGCGCGGCATGTATGCCTTCTGCCTGGTCGGGGGCGACGGGCGCACCTGGCTGGTCCGCGACCCCTTCGGCATCAAGCCCCTCTATCTC
>JBMOEP010000366.1:0-2442 GCA_049314675.1 Phenylobacterium sp. | reverse complement strand
CGTATGCCGTCTTCTGCCGCCAGGTGTCCCCGTCCCGGGAAAGGGCCTCCACCACCGTGCTCCAGGCGATGGACTGGCCTTCGGCGAGGGCCTTGACGGGCGTATTCATGCTGGGGACCCCGACCCAGGCCTCTGGACCCGCCGCCGGCCAGGGGGCGGCGAGGCCTTCGGCGGCCCAGCGAGCGACCTCGGCGCGGAAGCCATCGCCCCGGGCCGTGAAGTACTGGGCGCCGTGGTCGAAGCTGACCGTCCCCAGGGGTGTCTCGACCCGACGGGTCGACATCCGGCCTCCGGGTCCCCGGGCCTTGTCGAAGAGCTGGACCTCCGCCCCCGCGAGGCAGAGGGATCCGGCGCAGGACAGGCCGGAGAGGCCCGCCCCCACGATGGCGATGCGACGTCTGCTCAGGGTCATGTCTACACCCTGGCCCCGTGACCCGGGGTCAGGTCAACACCTGTCCGGGCCCCGCCCTGTCGCCGTCTCAGGGTTCGATAGGTCGCAGGGCTCCCGGGATCCCGCTGTGGATCTCCTCCTGGGCGAACCAGCGCACGTCGATGAACCGGGCGTCCGAGGCCATGGCCTCGGCGAGCTGGGTCAACACCGAGACAAGATCGGGATGCCGGGGTGCGAAGGTGGTCCGGAACCAGCTCGTCTGGAACAGGCCGATCAGGTACTTGTCGATCTCGGTGACGCGGATACCGAAGACCGATCGTCCCTTCGGTCCGCCCCGGATGAGCAGCTCCCATCCCCGTTCATGCAGGTAGATCAGCTCGATGATTTCGTAGCCGAGCCCCTTGAGGATCTCGGCCAGGGTCTCCGAGAGGAGCTTCCCCGGATACTGGAGGATGTCCATCTCATCCTCGCTCTCGATCAGGTCGCTCGGGAGTGTCGAGGCGAACTCCGCCCAGGGCCTCATCTTCATCGGCGTCTCTCCTCGCCATCGTGTTCATCGACCCAGGCACCGAAGCCGACCAGGCCTGTCCCGAGACCTCCGGCCGCCGTCGCCTTCAGGGGATCGGGAGCGCCATACCAGATCTGGCCGAGGGAATCTTCCTTTTCCCAGCCCAGCTTTTTTCCGCTCCAGCCTTTGACGTTGCTGAAACGCCTCGGGACCTTCCCGCCATTGAAGTGAGGATCGACCCGGTAGTGCAGTTCGTACATGTCCCCCCTCTGGATGCCCTTGGGCTTCAGGAGGAAGAAGGGACTCTCGCTGATCACCGGGGGAATCGGCCCTCCGCCGAGAATGTCCGGCAGGCGTGTGCGGCGGGGCAGGTAGTGATGTCCCATTCCGATATAGGGCTCGACGAAGTAAGCGGCGATCGATGGCGGTACGCCCTTGGCGACATAGTGGTCCACGGTCTTGAGCCCACGCGCCGCCTTGCCCATCCGGGAAAGGCCCTTGATTGCGGCACCGCCCACGGGGAGAGTGGCCGCGTCGAAGAGCAGTCCTCCTTGGTTGAGGCCGATGCCGAATTGCCGGTCAACCTCGCCCCTGAAGGTGTCTGCAACCGGAGTCGCCTCGGGAACGGTCTTCACCGAAAGGTCTTCGGCCCAGCCCTCTAGTCCCCCCTTCACCCGGGCGACCGCAGTGGAGGGATCGGAGACAGCGTCCCTGGCGAAACCGACGCCAGCGCCTGCGACCTGGCTGACATCATCCCAGGCGGCTTCCTGTTGGTCGGGATCGAAGCCGTTAAGCAGTCGGGCACCAAAGGCTGCGCTGTCGGCCGTATCCTCCACAAGCCTCCAGGCGCCCCTTGCAAACCCAGGGCCAACAGCGCCCCATCTTGTGACCTCTCCGGCGATCGCCTTGGCCTCCGGGCTCTGGTCAAGCCAGGTCTCGATCCGGCCTGGCGCAGTTGGTACCGGGCCCGCCGGTGCCGACGCGACCTTCGCGACGGAGCGGACCGGCGCTTCCGCCGGTCGCCGCGCGGGAACAATTTCCCGGACCCGCGCCCGACCCTGCGCCGCTTCCGACCGTCGCCTGGCCTCCAGCACCGCCCCGACAACTTGACCGGTCGGGCCCGGCATTAAGGTGCGCGCGAGCACCGGGGCGATTTCCCGAAATCCGCCCCTGAACCCTGTGACCTCACGCATCCTTCGGGCCATGAAGGCCTCCATGGACTCATCGGGGGGGCCGTTCGCGCGTCTCTGCGCCTGCGTCATGCCGTCTCTCCATCCTTAGCCCCGATGGAAATGTTCCACAAAAACGGCGTTTTGGAAAGAACAAAAGTAGAACAGAATGCCTTCAGTTTGCCCCGACAACGGTCGCCCTTGTCTCCCCGCAGGCCAGCCATCCTGCCGGAGGCTCTCTCCGGTAGACGTCTTCCGCTGACCCCCTGCTCCCAGGTCAGAACCGGGCCAGGATCCTGGCCACAATTCTATCCGGGGAAGCTTAGCTGGCGCCGCCAGCGGCGGCCGGCTCACAGTTGGCCGAACCGTCCTGG
>JBMOEP010000365.1:0-2443 GCA_049314675.1 Phenylobacterium sp. | reverse complement strand
GATCCCGGTCAATGCCGTCGCCCTGCGCATCGAGGCCGGCGCGGCCTTCGGCACGGGCCACCACGGCACGACGGTGGGCTGCCTCCTGGCCTGGAACGACCTGATCAAGGCCCGGCGCTTCGACAAGGTGCTGGATGTCGGCGCCGGCACCGGGGTCCTGGCCATCGCTGCCGCCCGGACCGGGGCCCGGCTGGCCCGCGGCACGGACATCGACGCCCCCTCCGTCCGCATCGCCCGGGAGAACGCCGAGCTGAACGGGGCCCGGGCCGAGTTCGTCCACGCCTCGGGCCTTGGCCACCAACGCGTGCGCTCGGCGGCGCCCTACGACCTGGTCTTCGCCAACATCCTGGCCCCGCCCCTGGTGGCCCTGGCCCAGGACATCCGCGGCGCCCTGCGGCCCGGCGGTGTGGCCATCCTGTCGGGGCTCCTGCGCACCCAGGAGCGAAGGGTGCTGGCGGCCTATCGCTCCCGCGGTTTCCGCCTGCTGCGCCGCATCCACCGCGACGCCTGGGCGACACTCGTCCTCGAGAGACCCTGACGCTTCAGGCGACCACCCGGCCCGCACCAAGTTCGGCACACCAGTGCTTCAGGCGCTCCTGCAGGCGCTGGTTGACCAGGTAGGCGCTGAGTTCCTCCACATCGACCGCCTCGACCTCGTCGAAGGCGAAGGCGTCCTCGCCGTGGGCCTTCCAGGCCGCCTGCATCTCCCGGTTGGGCGAGCCGCCGTGCCGGAGGCTGAACCAGATGCTGTTCTGCTGGGAGTCGAGGTTCCGGCTGACCCCCAGCCAGACCTTCCCCTCCGGCGCGCAGGACACCCGGAAGATCCCCGCCCGGGACTTGCGCCCCTCCTTCCAGGCTTGGACAGTGTCTCGGCGGCTTTGCTTGTCCACGGTCTCATCCTCGACGTGAGCCGGGCTCCATACAGTGGCGCCCCGCCTTCGTCAATTATACCCGGATGTTATTAGCGATTGGCCGCGCGCCATTCGTCCGCCAGCAGCGCGTAGACATAGCTGTCGCACCAGCCGTCAGGGGCCTTGCGGTTCTTCAGCAGATGGCCCTCGCGGCGCATCCCCACCTTCTCCATGATCGCATAGGAGCCGTGGTTACGGGCGTCGCAGGTGGCCCAGATACGGTGGTGGCCCAACTCCGTGACGGCGATCCGGGCTAGGGCTCGGGCCGCCTCGGTCCCATAGCCCTTCCCCCATGCGTCCCGGCTGTAGCAATAGCCGAAGGCGCTGTTGTCGCTGTTGGCGTCGTGCAGAGAGATGGAGCCGATCATTTCAGACGTTGCCTTCACCTCGACGGCCAGGCTCAGCTCCTCCCGGGGCCAGGTCTTCTGCCGCTCAAGATTGCGGTCCAGCACTTCTCGGGTGACCTCCAGGGTGTTGGGGCCCCAGGGCATGTAGCGCACCACCTCCGGGTCGGTGGCGTAGGCGTGGATGGCGTCGAAGTCGTCTTCACGAAAGTCGCGAAGCCACAGCCGCTCGGTCTCGATGGGAAGCCAGGATGGGGTGAACATGGGAACGATCCGATTCAGGAGGATCGGACGGTTCCTGGTTTTTCCAGACCCCGGCCGATGTTGGCGGGGTCAGGTTCGAGGCGGCGTCAGCTCAAGGCGTGCGCGTTCGAACGACCCCGGGGGGACCGTTGGAATTGGAGCAAGGGAGAGCCTCAGCGCGAACCATGGGCGGCTTGTAGCCGAGCTTGCCGCCAAACTGCAAGATTGCGGCCTTTGCGCGCCCCGCCGGTCGGGCCTAAATAGCGCTCATGCGCCAGAGCTTCAAAGAGTCCGCCGATCCGTCCTATGGATCCCTCCACCTGCCCCGCATCCGCGCCGCCATGGCCGCCCAGGGGCTCGACGGCCTGCTGGTCCCCCACGAGGACGAGCACCAGAACGAATACCTGCCGGGCGCCAATGACCGGCTGGCCTGGGCCACGGGCTTCACGGGCTCGGCCGGGGCGGCTGTCGTCATGGCCGACCGGGCCGCGGTCTTCGTGGACGGACGCTACACCATCCAGGTCCGCGCCCAGGTGGATGCGTCCCTGTTCGAGATCTGCGATCTGGTGGTCGGCGGGGTCCCGGCCTGGATCGAGGCCCATACCCGGGCTGGACAGGTCATTGGCTACGATCCGCGCCTGCACAGCCCCGACGCCCTGGGCTACCTGAAAAACGCTGCAATCCGGTCCGGAGCGACCCTCAAATCCCTGGACCCGAACCCCCTGGACGTCGCCTGGGGTGCCGATCGGCCGGCCCAGCCCGCTGCGCCGGTGCGCCCCCACGCCCTTGAGTTCGCCGGCGAGGAGTCCGCCGCAAAGCGGACCCGCCTGGGCGAGGGCCTGGTCGCGAAGGGCGCCGAGGCCGCCGTCCTGACCGCTCCGTCCTCCATCGCCTGGCTGTTCAATGTCCGCGGCGGGGACGTCAGCCGCACCCCCCTGCCCCTGG
>JBMOEP010000364.1:0-2454 GCA_049314675.1 Phenylobacterium sp. | reverse complement strand
AGTCGGGCGACGACGCCGAGGGACATGTCCGTCCCCGCCGACACCCCCGACGACGTCACATACTTGCCGTCCTCGACCCACCTCGCCCTCCGCATCCAGGTCACCTCGGGATCCTGGTCGACGGCCAGTTGGAAGAAGGCCTTGTTGGAGGTCGCCCGGCGGCCGCGGAGCAGGCCCGCCTTTGCCAGCAGGGCCGATCCTGTGCAGACCGAGGTCATCAGCTCCACGGTGCGGTCCTGCGCCCGCAGGAAGTCGAGCAGGCGGGCGTTCTCCAGCGCGGCGTAGGTGCCGGCGCCGCCGGGGGTCATCAGGATGTCGATCTTCGGGGCGCTGGAGAAGCCGTGGGTGGCGATCACTTCAATGCCCTGCGCCGAGCGGACCGGACCGGCCTGCTCGGCGATCATCACGACCTCCATTTCGGGGACATTGGCCCACATCTCCACCGGTCCGAAGACGTCCAGGAGCTCGAAACCTGGATAGAGCACGACCCCTACAACCTTCCGGGCCGACTGCTGGGCGGCCGGAGGCGCGGCTGCGACGCGAGGACCAGGCCGGACCGCCGGGTCCAGCGCGGCCCGGACATAGGCGGCCCGTCCCTCGCCAATGAAGGCGGCGTGCTCCAGACGGTTGGAGGCGCCGTCACCGTCCGCGTCACCCTCCGCGGAGAAGTACGGACCCAGGGCGAGAGCCAGGCTGTAGTCCGACGTCAGCGGCGCGCCGAAGCCGGCCGTCATGCGGCTGAAGGCGTCGAAGGCGCCGGGCCCGAGCAGGGCGTATCCGGCGGCGAGGGTATAAGCGCTGGGATAGGCCCGGGACAGCTTGGCCAGGTCGGCGCTGGCGCTGGCCTGCGCCTGCCGCCAGGCCGCCTCGACGGCCGTCCGGTCCGGTCCGCCCGCCGCCTGCCCGTTGAGGACGGCGGCGACGACGGCCAGTTCGTCGGCATCAAGGAGGCCATTTCCCTTGCCGGAGGCGTCCGCATTGGCGTCGACCGTGTCGGGCTTGAACCTCAGGGAGGTCATGGCCGCATCGAAGTCGACCGCCGTCGTCGGAGATCCAGCCGCCGCCGGGAGGGGGCTGGGGAGCAAGAAGAGCAGGACCAGGGCGAAGAGGGCGCAGGGTGGAAACTTCGGGCGCCGGCCCGCCGTGCCGGACCATGCGCGAGGCGTCAGAAACATCACGAAACTCCTCGTCAGGCTGGGATCAGAAGGACCGGCTCAGGGTCAGGTAGGCTGACCTGGGCTGGAGCGGCGCCACGACGGCCCGGGCCAGATAGGGATAGGGGGCGAAGCCGGCCTCATCCGCCAGGTTCACGACGGAAACCGAAAGCCTTGCGACGCCCAGATCCCAGGCCGCCTGGGCGTCCAGAAGGACGGAGCCGTCAGCTGCAGTCGTATTGGGAAGGGTCAGTTCACGGTTTGAGACGGCGGTCAAGCCCCCGCCGATTTCCAGTCCCATCAGCGCCTCCGATTGAAACCGGTAACGGGCCGCAAGGCGGAGGCTGTGCTCGGGCGTCCGGGTCGGTCGGTCGCCCACGGGAAGGCGATTGTCCTTGGTCACCTCCGCGTCAGTGTAGGCGTAGGCGCCCAGCACCGAGAGTGAAGCGCCCGGCTCATAGACCAGGTCGGCTTCGAACCCCCGGGCGCGCTGTTCTCCGGACTGAATGGAGGAAAAGGGATTCGAGGGGTCCGCAGTCACGACGTTGCGCCGCAGGATCTGGTAGGCCGCGAGGGTTCCGGTCAGGCCCGGGATCGGCGCCGCCAGCTTCAGGCCCGCCTCGTACGACCTGGAGGTCTCCGGCTTGGGATCTGTCACCCCAAAGGCGGCGACCAGGCCCCTGAAGCCTTCGGAATAGCCGGCGAAGGCCGAAACCCCGGGCGTCACCCGATAGGTCGCCCCGATCCGGGGAGTCCAGCGGTCCTCCTTGTCCCGGCTGTCGACAAAGGCGATGCCGCCGCTCTCATATCGGCTCTTGATGTCGACCTGCGTCCACCGAAGACCCGCCGTGATGTTCAGCCGCTCGCCAACCGCCACCTGGTCCTGGATGAACACCGCCGTCGAGGTCATACGGTCCGACTGGATGTCAGACAGGGCCGGCGGGGCGCCGAAGGACAGGTTGGTCGCAGGGTTCGCATAGTCCACGAAGCCGATCAGGCCAAAGCCCAGGGCGGCGTCATAACGGGTTTCATCCCGGTCGATCCCGGCGAGGAGGTCGTGGGTCAGGCCGCCGCCTTCCAGACGGCCCCGCACGGTGGCCGACACGGTGGTCTGCTCCACCTCCGAAGGCAGGTAGGCTGAGGCGAAGGCGTAGGTCGTGCCAAAGGCGGGCGCCCCGGTGAAGGGGAAGGACCCGTACTCCCGGAACCGGTTCTCGAACCTGCGGACGCTCAGGTCCGCGGTCCAGGTGTCCGAGACGGCGTGGGAAAGTGTGGCGGTGGCCATCCGGTTCAAGGACAT
>JBMOEP010000363.1:0-2458 GCA_049314675.1 Phenylobacterium sp. | reverse complement strand
CGGAAACCCTCGCCCCGGGCCGCCTGCAGGCGGCGCACGAAGGGAATGCCCAGCAGGGCCTGACCGCCTACGGAGCCGGTGTAGTAGAGCTTCCAGATCGAGGCTGCCTTGGCCGCCGCATCGGCGTGGCGGAACTCGGGCAGGTCGTCCGGGCCGTGCTCGCGCGAGCGCTTGGGCTGAAGGGTGGTCAGGGTGTCCTTGGGTGGGCAACCCCAGAAGGGGAAGGGCCCACCTGTCATCCGCCGGTTGATCTCCGAGCCGACGCCGAAACGGTTGTTGGTGTTGTCCGGCTTGTCCTTGACCATCCTGTCCAACTGGTCCCAGGCCGCCCGCCAGGGGGCCTCACCCGGCAGGTTCAGCGCTGCGGCAAAGCCGCGTGGGAAACCGAGGGGGAAGTCGAAGCCCAGGAGGGCCCGTTCCGACCGCTTGCGAAAGTCATCCAGCAGGGCAGTCAGCTTTTTCTCGGCCTCTGCCCGGGTCGGCGGATTGAAGGCCTCGAAGGTCAGCCGGAAGCGGACGTCCCGCTTCATGACACCGATCCAGACGGAGTCCGCCCCGGTGGTCGGCTTGGCGGCGGCGCTCCAGTCGACGATGACGTAGGCATTGAACAGGCGGGACACGGGCAGGCTCCGATTTGTGCTCGACTTCTTTAGCGTCTGGGAGGCCCTGCGCCAACGGGCGGCCTTGGACGGTGACGAGGACCGTGGGAATGTCGGCGCAATCCGGAGAAAATCCCTTCCATGACCGACGCCCTGCGCACCCCTGAAGACCGCTTCGCGAACCTGCCTGGTTTTCCCTGGACCCCGCATTACATCGACGACCTGCCAGGCTACGAGGGCCTGAGATGCTCAGTGATCGACGAGGGCTGCGACCCTGCCGCTGGAGACCAACCCACCTTCCTCTGCCTGCACGGCGAGCCGACCTGGAGCTTTCTCTATCGCCGGATGATCCCGGTCTTCCTGGCCTCCGGAGCCAGGGTCGTGGCGCCAGACCTCTTTGGCTTCGGGCGGTCGGACAAGCCGGTGGACGACGCTGTCTATGGTTTCCACTTCCACCGCCAGATGCTGCTGGCCCTGGTGGAGCGGCTGGACCTGAGGAACATCACTCTCGTGGTCCAGGACTGGGGCGGCCTGATTGGTTTGACCCTGCCCGTGGACCAAGCCTTCCGGGGGCGGCTTTCGAGACTGATTGCAATGAACACGACGCTCGCTGTGGGGACTCCCCCGTCCGAGGGGTTCCTGGCCTGGCGCGCCTACGCCAAGGCCAACCCAGACCTGGCGGTGGGCGCCCTCATCGGGCGTGGGACGCCCCACCTGTCCGAGGCCGAGTGCGCCGCCTACGACGCCCCCTTCCCGGACATCCGCTACAAGGCCGGCGTCCGGGCCTTTCCTGAGCGGGTCATGACCGATCCGGGGATGGAGGGCATTGAGGAGAGCCTGGCGGCCCGGGACTTCTGGTCCCGGGACTTCAACGGGAAGGTCTTCATGGCAATCGGAGAGGCCGACATGGTGCTCGGAGCGCCGGTCATGGAGGACCTGAGGCGCTTCCTGCCCAACTGCCCCGAGCCCCTGCGGATTCCCGATGCTGGCCACTTCGTTCAGGAGTGGGGCGGCCCCGTCGCCGAGGCCGCCCTGAGGTCCTTCGCCAGCAGTTAGGCCAGCTTGACCAGCATCTTGCCCATATTGGCGCCGGTGAAGAGCCCGATGAAGGCGTCAGGCGCCGAGGCGATCCCCTCGAGGACGGTCTGGCGCCACTTCAGCTTGCCCTGGCTGTGCCAGGCGCCGAGTTCCTTCAGGAAGTCGCCCCTCATGTCCCAGTGGTTGGAGACGATGAAGCCTTCCAGCCTCAGGTTCTTGCCGATGATCAGGGCCATGTTCGAAGGGCCCGGTACCGGCGCCTCGGCATTGTACATGGAGATCATGCCGCAGATGGCGAGGCGGGCGTTCGGGCGGGCCGCGTTGAGGGCCGCTTCGAGGTGTCCGCCGCCGACATTGTCGAAATAGACGTCGATACCCTCCGGAGCCGCTTCGGCCAGGGCCGCGGTCAGGGCCGCAGCGGAGTCGCCGGTAGCCTTGTAGTCGATCACCACGTCGACGCCGATCTCGTCCTTGAGGAAACGCGCCTTCTCTGCGCCGCCGGCCGAGGCGATGACCTTGTGGCCCTTCAGCTTTGCAATCTGGCAGACCAGGGAGCCCACGGCACCCGCGGCACCGGAGACGAAGACGACATCACCGGGCTTGAGGGCCGCTACCCGGAGCAGGCCGGCGTAGGCGGTAAGGCCGGGCATGCCAGCGACGCCGAGGAAGGCCTCGGTCGGCAGGCCGTGGGTGTCCAGCTTCTGGACCGAGGAGGCCGGGGCGTTGAAGGCCTCCCGCCAGCCGAGGTTGGACTGGACGAGGTCGCCGGGCTTGAGGGAGGGGTCGTTCGAGGCGATCACTTCGCCGATCGCCCCGCCCTC
>JBMOEP010000362.1:0-2460 GCA_049314675.1 Phenylobacterium sp. | reverse complement strand
GCTGCGACCGATGACCGCCTTGTCGAGCGCCTCCATCAGCATGAGGTACTCCCTGAGGGTCACGGGGACCTTGGCCTCGCGGAGTTCGGTGAAGAAACGCATGAACATGGTGGACGTCCCCTTGCGGGCGGAACGAGTGTTTGAGAGGAGAATGTGAAGCCCTGAGGCCCCGCTGTCCAGTGCAGGACGCCTCAGAAAGCGGGTCTCCGCCGCAGGATGAACTCCCGGTCGATGGTGTTTCCCACGGGGAAGCCGTACTCGCCGACCTTCTGAAAGCCGCGTCGCGCGTAGAAGCGCTGGGCGCCGAGGTTTTCCGACCAGACCCCGATCCAGACGTCGGGCGGAGACTGAGCGGCCATCCAGCGCATCACTGTGTCGAACAGGACCCCACCGAGGCCGCCGCCCTGGACGTTTCGCCTCAGGTAGATCCGCTTGAGCTCGAGGGCCTCCGGCCCGGCCTCGGCATGGGGGAGCCCGCAGGGCCCCGCCGTCGCATACCCCAGGGCCTGCCCTGAGGCGTCCTCCAGGAGCCAGCTCGCCTGGGCGGGGTCCTGGAGGCTGGCGCGCGTCGCCCCGGGGTCGTAGGCCGACTGCAGGAAGGCGGAGAGGTCGGCGGGGGGGTAGAGGGTCCCGAAGGTGTCCACGAAGGTTTCCCGGCCGATATCGGCCAGGCGGTGGGTGTCCGCGGGCACCGCCCGCCTCAGGATCGGCGTCGTCATGATCCGGCCATCCAACTGCAGGGCAGGTCCCGGAAGCCCGCAGGCCCTGCGCCGTTGCAGGCGGCGGCGCGGATGACTAGCTTGGAGGCTGAATTGCGGGGATTCCCATGGCTGAAGTCCAGGACATTGACGGTCTGTCTTTCGAGCAGGCGCTCTCCGAGCTTGAACGGATTGTCGGCCAGCTTGAGAGCGGACAGGCTCCGCTGGAGGAGTCCATCGCCCTCTATGAACGCGGTGCCCATCTCAAGGCGCATTGCGAGGGCCGCCTTGAGCAGGCCCGCCTGAAGGTCGAGAAGATTGTCGTCAGCCCCGGCGGCGGCATCGCCTCCGAACCCGCCAGCTTCGAGTGACCCCCGACACGGCCGGGCGGCTCGCGGCAGCGGCGGCTCGGACCGAATCCGGGCTCTTAGCCCTGCTGCCCGGCGTGGAAGGCCCCGAGGGCCGCTTGGCGGAGGCGATGCGCTATGCCGCCCTTGGTCCAGGCAAGCGCCTTCGTCCCTTCCTCGTCTTCGAAGCCGGGTCGGTGCTTGGGATCGAGGCCGATCGCCTGGAGCGCGCCGCCTGTGCGCTGGAGTGCGTGCATGCCTACAGCCTCGTCCACGACGACCTTCCCTGCATGGATGACGACGACCTGCGGCGGGGGCGGCCGACGGTCCACCGGGCCTTTGACGAGGCAACCGCGGTGCTCGCCGGAGACGCCCTCCAGACCCTGGCCTTCGAGATCCTGGCGGCCCCTGAGACCCACCCGGACGGCAGGGTCCGGGCGGACCTTGTGGTCTGTCTGGCGCGGGCTTCGGGTGCGCGCGGCATGTGTGGCGGCCAGATGATCGACCTGTCCGGGAGCAGCGACGATCTCGGGACCGTAGCCCGCATGCAGAGGCTCAAGACGGGGGCCCTGATCTCTGCCGCCTTCGAACTGCCCCTGATCCTTTCGCACGCCCAGGACCCCGACAGGCACGCCCTGCTGGCCTTCGCCCATGACCTGGGACTGGCCTACCAGATTGTCGACGACCTGCTGGATGTCGAAGGCGAGTCCGCCGTCGTCGGGAAGGCGACGGGCAAGGATTCCGGGCGGGGAAAAATCAATTTCGTCACCCTCCTGGGGGTTGCCGATGCCCGCGCCCGACTGGACCTGATCGCCGCCCAGGCCTGCGCCCATCTGGATCCCCTGGGGACGCGGGCCGATCCGCTCCGCGGGTGCCTCGAATTCGTGCTTGATCGCCGACGCTGAATGCGAGCAAAGCACTGAACATGCCGCCCCTGACACCGCTTCTCGACACCGTCTCAGCGCCTTCGGATATTCGCGGGTATTCGCTCGCTCAGCTGCGCCAGCTGGCCGACGAGGTCCGGGCCGAGACGATCGACGCCGTCTCGCAGACGGGGGGACACCTGGGTGCGGGTCTCGGCGTGGTCGAGCTGACCGTCGCCCTGCACCATGTCTACCAGACGCCAGAGGACATCCTGATCTGGGATGTCGGTCACCAGGCCTATCCCCACAAGATCCTGACCGGCCGCCGGGACCGGATCCGGACCCTCCGGCAGGGCGGTGGGCTGAGCGGATTCACCAAGCGGGCGGAAAGTCCCTACGATCCCTTCGGGGCGGCCCACGCCGCCACCTCCATCTCCGCCGCCCTCGGATTCTGCGCGGCGCGCGACGCCAGGGGACGGGACAACAGCGTTGTCGCCGTCATCGGCGACGGCTCGATGAGCGCCGGCATGGCCTATGAGGCGATGAACAACG
>JBMOEP010000361.1:0-2471 GCA_049314675.1 Phenylobacterium sp. | reverse complement strand
CCGCGGTCTCCCAGGCGCGTCTCCACCTGGGCTCGGCATCTTTGGGATTGTATCTGGCCATGGCGGACATACCGTCGGATCAGGTCAAGGAGGGCCCCGGAAGGCTCCGGGAGGGGCGCTTCGGCGATCCCCTTCGACCCTTCAGGCCCGCCAGGTTTCGCCGGTCAGGTTCGGTGGGCGACGCCAGGACAGGTCCGGCGTTCAGCCCGGCGCGCTCGAAAGTCGTACCTGCCGGGCCCGGGTCAGTATGGCGTTCTCGACGTCCACCTCGGTCTGGGCGTTCACCTGGGCCTCGGTCCAGGTCCCCTTCGCGTCGCGGACCTGGCGGAAGATGGCCACGTTCAGGCCATCGGCCCGAAGCCGGCTGTCGAGGATATAGACCGTTGCCTTGAAGCGCTCGTCGGGCTTCTCGGGATTGACATACCAGTCTGTAATGATCACGCCGCCGTAGGGATCGGCGGAGGCCAGGGGCATGAAGGACAGGGTGTCCAGGGCCGCACGCCACAGATAGCCGTTGACGGAGACGGCCGGTTTGTCGGCCCCCCCTTGGGAGCTGCCCTCGAAGACGCTGAACGGGTTGAAGCCCTGGGGCTCCTGGCCCTCGAAGGTCTTCGGGGCGCTGTTCGACGCGCAGGCGGCGAGCGAGGCGGCGGCGAGAATCGCCAGACCCACCCGCAGGCTCTTCTTCAGGTCTACGGATCCAGACGGCATCTGCACCGCTCCAAACTTCAGGGACCGCACCCCGCGGTGCGAACCAGCGCCACCCCGCGCCGCGCCCTCTATATCAACGCCCGGACGCGCGCCAAACAGGAATCGCGTGACCCCGCCGCCACAGGTGGGGTGGGATTCGGCTCCCCTGCCGTCTACCGAGGTTGACCCCACCGATCCCCAGCCCTTAATCGTGGGTTTCGCCTTTATCCGGGCATAATCGGCTGCCAAATAGCCAGAATGGTGATGATGACCTCTCGCGCGACCCTCCTGCGCTCCTGCGCTTCGCTCACCGCCGGGGTTCTCCTGGCCGGTGCGGCGTCGTTCGCGCACGCGGAGCCAGCGCGCAAGGCCGACGACTTTACCGTCCGGATGGACCAGTCCGCCTCTCCCGTGGGCGGAACCTCCCTGACCTGGGACGCCCGAAAGGGCCGCTGGGGCATGACCTTCAACGTCCAGACCGCTCCGACCCGCGATGCGGATTGGGCGGACGTGAAGGCCGGAGCCTATTACCGGGTCTCGCCCACCCTTCGGATCGGCGGTGCGGTGTCCATGGGCGATGAGGCTGGACGGCCAGAGGCCATGCGCAAGATGGCCCCGCAACAACAGCCGGCGCCCCGCGTCCGGCTCGAGTCCGCCTTCAAGTTCTGAGACTAAACCCGATCCCTGCAATTCCCGCCGCACCGGTCATGCGCAGGCGGCCTGCCCTTGTGTCATCGACGCCGCCGAGGGCATAGGCGGGCGCCGAGGCAACCCTCACCCGCGCCGCGAAGCGCAGGGTCCCCAGGGGAGCGCCGGCCGAAGGCGAGGCCGACGGAAACACGGCCGACAAGACGAAGGCGTCGATGCCCGACCGCCGCGCCGCCCGCGGGGAATGGGCGGCGGCCGTGATCAACCAGCCAGGTTTCCTCAGGCGCGGGGCCCGGGCCGCGAGGCGCTCAGGAAGATGGAGCCCCGCCGCGCCCGACCGTGCGGCCAGTCCGGCGTCAGCCCCTACCAGCAGGACCAGGCCGCGCTGACGGGCCACGACCGCCAGGGCGCGGGCGATCTCCAGCCGGTCGGGCGCGCCAAAGGCCCGGTAGACCAGGCCCGTCCCCCGGGGCAGCCCTCGGGCGAGGGCAACAGGATCCGGCGTGCGGTCCGGGTCGGTGAACACCAGGAGGGGCGGCGGCAGGGCCTTTCCCCCGCCCCGCCTCCGGCCTAGGTATGCGGCGGTCCGCCCGACGGTCCAGAAACCGGAAATGCCTGTGTCCCCCTCGCTCGACGCCATCCTAGCCCGAATCGCCGCCGCCGAGCAGGCCGCTGCCCGCCCGGCTGGCTGCGTCACCCTGACCGCCGTTTCCAAGCAGCAGCCCTGGGAGGCCATCGCCCCCGTGGTCGCCGCCGGGCACAGGGTGTTTGGCGAGAATCGCGTCCAGGAGGCCGAGTCCCGGTGGACGGGCCGCCGGGAGGGCCTCGAGCTGCGGCTGATCGGGCCTCTCCAGACCAACAAGGCCGAGGCCGCCGCGGCCCTCTTCGACGTCATCGAGAGCCTGGACCGGGACCGGCTGGCCCTGGCCCTCGTCGCCGCAGCCCAGAAGACCGGGCGCCTGCCCCGCCTCCTGGTCCAGGTGAATACGGGTGAGGAGCTCCAGAAGGCCGGGGTGCTCCCCGCCGACGCCGACGCCTTCCTTGACCGGGTCCGCGGCCCCCTCGCCCTGCCAGTGGAGGGGCTGATGTGTATTCCTCCGGTGGGTGAACCGGCGGGTCCCCATTTCGGCCTG
>JBMOEP010000360.1:0-2474 GCA_049314675.1 Phenylobacterium sp. | reverse complement strand
CATGCGGGCGGCGATCGCTGAGGGCCGGTTCGAGGCCTTCCGGAAGGATTTCCACTCCCGCCTGGCGGGTGGGGCGGAAGGCTCCTGAGGCGGCCCTTGGTGGTCACCTCGGTACCGGCCTTCAGCCCCTTGCTCCCTGGCGACGGAATACGGCCGCAGGCACAGAGGCACACTGTGGGGACGAGCCGCCGTGCGAGGTGCGGCTTCAGGGAGGCCGTCTGACGCTCTTTGGGGGTGCGTGACCAGCACTCAGGTCGCGGTCTTGCCCCGGCCTCGGCCCGGCCCTATGGTCCGCGCCGCTTCGACCGGCGCTCTTCGCGCCGCGCGAGGGCCGGTAGCTCAGTGGTAGAGCCTCCGACTTTTAATCGGATGGTCCTGGGTTCGAGTCCCAGCCGGCCTACCAACGCTTCCCGAACCTGCGCTCAGTAGGTGTGGCTGCTCGGATCGGGCAGGCCGAGGATGCGCTTGGAGATGATGTTGTTCTGCACCTCGGAGGAGCCTCCGGCGATGGTGCTGGACTTGATGCGCAGGTAGATCCGCCCGGCCTCGCGCTCCTCGTCGGTGAAATCCTCGCCTGACCAGCCGGTGCCCGCCAGGCCCATGGCCTCGACCATCATCTCGCAGTGGTCGGTCATGATCTTCGAGTTGGCGTTTTTCATGATCGAGGTGGCCGCCGAGGGCCCGTTGGCGCTGCGCGCCTCCAGGGCCACCCGGCGCAGGGTCTGGGCGTAGGCCCGGGTGTCCATGTCGTGGATGGCGAGGCGGGTCCGGAAGTCCGCATCCGCCAGGCGGCCGTCTTCTTCCTGGCCGTAGTACCGGCGGGCGACGTCGCGGAGGTGGTCGGTATCGAACCGGGGACGCCCGTCTCCCCCACCGGAGAGGCTGTTGCGCTCGTGCTGCAGAAGCCGCTTGCCCACGGTCCACCCGCCGTTCAGCGGCCCGACGAGGTTCGCCTTGGGCGTCTTCACGTCGGTGAAGAAGGTCTCGCAGAAGGGCGAGGACCCTGAGATCAGGAGGATGGGCCGGGTCTCGACCCCCGGGCTGCGCATGTCGATCAGGACGAAGGAAATGCCCTCGTGCTTGCGGCTGGTGTCCGTCCGCACCAGGCAAAAGCACCAGTCGGCATACTGGGCACCGGAGGTCCAGATCTTCTGGCCGTTGATCAGAAAGTGGTCGCCCTTGTCCTCGGCCCGGGTCTGCAGGGAGGCCAGGTCCGAACCCGCGCCGGGCTCCGAATAGCCCTGGCACCAGCGCAGTTCGCCCCGAACGATGGGGGGGATGTGCGTCTGCTTCTGGTCCTCGGTCCCGTATTCGAGCAGGGTCGGGCCGAACATCATGACGCCCATGCCGCCAATGGGGTTCCAGGCGCCGATCCGGGCCATTTCCTCGCCCAGGATTCGGGCGTCCGCCGCCGACAGCCCGCCGCCGCCATAGGCCGCTGGCCAGGTCGGAACGCCCCAGCCCGTCTCGCCCATGCGCGCCTTCCAGAGGGCATAGTCCCCTTCCACGGGCACGGGCGCCTCGGACGCCGCTATGTCCTGGCGGTCCTTCAGGGACGGTGGGAAGTTAGCTTCGAGCCAGGCTCGGGCTTCGGCCCGGAAGGCGGTGTTGTCCTGAGCCCCGAAGTCCGCCATGCCGATCTCCTCCAACCCTGCGGCGGCCACGCCACCGTCTCTTGAGGCACAGGAAACGACTGGTGGGCGGGTCTGTCAACGCGCCGGAGGCAGGACCGCCTCGACAGCCTCCAGCCAGTGCCCGAGAGGGGCGGTCGCACCGGCCGACAGGTGCATCCAGCAGCCGATATTGGCGGTGTAGACAGCCTCGGGGGCCCCGGCGTTCAGAGCCTCCAGCCGGGCGTCGCGCAGCCTGCCAGCCATATCGGGGTTCAATAGCGACCAGGCGCCAGCGGAGCCGCAGCACAGGTGGCCGTCCGCCACCGGTTGGGGATCGTAGCCAAGCCGGCGCAGCAGGGCGGGGATGCGCCCCGCCAGCTTCAGCCCATGCTGAAGGGAGCAGGGCTCGTGGACCGCGATCCGGGGGTGGGCTGGCGGCACTGTCGCCTCCAGGGGCAGGGCCTCAAGCACCTCTATCGGGTCGCGCACGAGATCCGCCAGGCGCCGGGCCCGGTCCCGGTAGGCCGGATCGTCCCTCAGCAGGTCGGGGTAGTCGTGGAGGTAGGCACCGCAACCCGACGAGGTCACGAGCACCGCCTCGGCACCGTCCTCCAGGAGGGGGGTCCAGGCGTCCAGGTTGCGGCGCGCGAGCGCCCGGGCCTGGTCGCGGGCGTCCAGGTGGCCCGGCACGGCGCCGCAGCAGCCCGCCTGGGGTGCCTCCACCAGGCTGATCCCGAACCGGTCGAGGATACGCGCTGCGGCGGCATTGAAATGGGGGGCGGCCCCCGCCTGGACGCAGCCCGTCAGCAAGACCATTCGCCGCGCATGTCGTGCCGTAGGCCGGTGGGTCGGCCCTGGGGC
>JBMOEP010000359.1:0-2476 GCA_049314675.1 Phenylobacterium sp. | reverse complement strand
CCCGGCATCGACATTCCCTTCATGCTCATGGGGGCGTCGTAGCGCTTGGCGATTGCAGCGCCGGGATCCGCCGCCACGGGGAACTTGCCACCGCAGCTCTCGGTATCCTTGGAGAACTCGGCAAGCCGCTCGAGCTTGCCGGAGGTGACGCCGATCACGGTCGCCCCATTGGCCTTGAATTCATCCACAGCCTCGGAGAACAGGTGCGCTTCGACATTGCAGCCCGAGGTGTAGGCAGACGGGAAGAAGTACAGGACCACGGGCCCCTTCTTCAGGCTGTCGGCCAGCTTGTAGGTAAAGGCATTGCCGGCCAGGTAGGCGGGGGCGGTGAAGTCTGGAGCCTTGGCGCCATCCGCCAGTTTTGCGGCGGCGGGGGAAGCGGCGAAAGCGAAGGCGGCGACGGCGGTGGCGAGCAGGGCGTTCCGAAGCATCGAATTTCCTCCTGGGCGGTCGAAACGACTGCCAAAACGGTTAGGGTTGGGCTACTGCACGACGGCCGACCGGTAGGTCCGGCCGGCGCGGAAAACACACGGACCGGGATATAGGATGACCAGCCCGCCATTGCGACCCGTTCTCGAACAGATCGAACTTCCCGGGTTCCCCGGGCATTACAGGGGCAAGGTCCGCGAGAATTACGATCTGGCTGACGGCCGGCGGATCCTCATCGCCACCGACCGGCTCTCCGCCTTCGACCGGATCCTTGCGGCCATCCCCTACAAGGGTCAGGTTCTCACCCAGACCGCGCGTTACTGGTTCGAGAAGACCGCCGACATCTGCCCGAACCATGTCCTGGAGTATCCGGACCCGAACGTCGTCGTGGGGCGCCGCCTCGACATCCTGCCTGTCGAGATCGTCGTGCGTGCCTTTCTGGCGGGTACCACGGGTACCTCGGTCCTCACTCTCTACAGTCAGGGCGCCCGGGACATGTACGGCGTACGGCTCCCGGATGGCCTTAGGCCAAACCAGCGCCTGCCCAATGTGATCCTGACCCCGACCTCCAAGGCCTTCGACGGCGGGCATGACGAGCCCCTGAGCCCCTCAGAGATCCTGGGCCAGGGCCTTCTCAGCCCCGCCCAGTGGGAGGAGGTGTCTGCGCGCGCCCTCTCCCTCTTTGAACGTGGCCAGGTCCTGGCGGCGGAACGCGGGCTTATCCTGGCGGATACAAAGTACGAGTTCGGCCTGGATCCGGATGGGCGCATCCTGCTCGCTGACGAGATCCATACCCCGGACTCGAGCCGATACTGGATGTCCGACAGCTATGAACAGCGCTTCGAGGCCGGGCAAAGGCCCGACAGCTTCGACAAGGACTTCGTACGCAGTTGGGTGTCCGAGCGCTGCGATCCCTATGTCGATCCCGTCCCGGCCATTCCTGCCGAGATGATCGAGCAGACTTCGGACGTCTACGTCGATGCTTTCCAGCGCATTACCGGCCAGGCCTTTGACCCCCCGACCCCCGGCCAGGACATCGCCGCGCGTATCCGGCGCAACCTCGACGCATACGCTTCCTGATCCCAACCCGACCCACTGGATTTTCTGCCGGATATTTCCCGATGATCGAACAACCCTTCTTCCTGCGTGACGGCGAGGCCTTCCTGCCCCAGGCCTCCGGACGGGGCCCCTGGAATCCGGACTCTCTTCATGGACGGGTGGTCATCGGCCTGATGGGACACGCCCTGGAAACCGCCTTCGGGTCCGAGGATTTCATTCCCGCCCGCCTGACCGTCGACATGTACCGCCTGCCAAACTTCGATCCCATCGAGGTCAGGACCACACTGGTCCGCGAGGGCGGGCGGATCCGGATGGCCGAAGCCGAGCTGCTCTCGGGCGGCAAGAGTTCAGCAAAGGCTTCCTGCCAGTTTCTCAGGCGGACGGAGAATGCCCCCGGCAAGACCTGGAGTCCCCGGGACTGGGATGCACCCCACCCGGACTCCATTCCCGATCCGGACCCATCGAAAGCGCCCATGGGGCGCATGTGGGCTGTGAAGCCGATCAAGGGCGGGTTCGGCGCGGAGGGCGACCGGCAGGTCTGGATGCGGGAGGTCCGTGAGCTTGTCGGTGGTGTCGCCCTGACTCCGTTCCAGCGTGTGGCCGTCGCCGCAGACTTCGCCAGTCCCTTCGCCCACGCCTCGTCTGACCAGGGCCTCGGCTACATCAACACGGACGTCACGGTGTATCTCCACCGGCTCCCGGCGTCGGAATGGATTGGCTTCCAGTCGGCCAACCACCAGGCCACCGACGGCGTTGCGGTGGGCGAATGCTGGCTTCACGATCCCGAGGGATCGATCGGTTTCGCAAGCTGCGCGGCCCTGGCCCAGAGGCGCACGCCCCGCTGACCGGCCTCAGAACCCCTTGAGATCGGGATCCAGGACCTGTCCAGCGTCGAGGGGGACCCCGAAGGTGTTCAGGATCATTGAGACCTGGGTGTATTGGCCGACCGTGTAGACGAGATCCATGCGCTGCTTCTCGGTAAAATGAA
>JBMOEP010000358.1:0-2500 GCA_049314675.1 Phenylobacterium sp. | reverse complement strand
GAGGACCCTGGAGCTTGCGGCCTACGGAGACCTCGATGTCAGTCGGATCGTCGGCAAGCCCCCAGGTCGCACGCCTGTCGCCACCCGGGCCGCGCCCATGACGCGTGTGGCGGAGGTCGAGGACCGCCTTGTCGCCGCCGTGCTTGGCGGAGCCCAGGCCTTCTGGATCTGTCCCCTGGTGTCTGAGTCCGAGCTTGTGGACCTCAAGGCCGCGGAACAGAGGGCGCTGGAGCTGCAGGGGCGTCTCGGAAGCCGCGTGGGCCTGGTCCATGGCAAGCTTGCCCCCGCCGAGAAGGACGCGGTGATGGCGGACTTCGCCTCCGGCAAGGTGAGGGTCCTTGTCGCCACGACCGTCGTGGAAGTGGGCGTGAATGTACCCAATGCCACCATCATGGTGATCGAGCAGGCCGAGCGCTTCGGCCTGGCCCAACTGCACCAGCTGCGAGGCCGGGTGGGCCGGGGTCGGGCCGAGAGCGCCTGCGTCCTGCTCTACGATCCGCCCCTGTCCGACACCGCCCAGAGGCGGCTGGATATCCTGCGTCGTTCAGACGACGGGTTCGCTATTGCAGAGACTGACCTCGAGCTGCGAGGCGGCGGCGACGCCCTTGGCCTGCGCCAGTCCGGCTTCCCCGACTATGTGTTCGTGGACCCCTTTATCCATAGGGACCTGATCCTGGCGGCGGGGGACGACGCCCGGCTTGTCCTGGCCCGGGACCCGGACTTCTCAACCCCCCGCGGACAGGCGCTCAGGGTCCTGCAGGCCCTGTTCGACTGGCGTCCGGAGACGGGGATGAAGGGCGCCTAGATCCTGTTCCGATAAGTGGGAACCGGTTATCGGAGCCAAACAGGGTCTGTCTTTATGTGCTGGGAGCCTGTTTTGCCCCTTCAGGCGTTTCGTCTGAAGGGAACAGGCGCCTAGAGGCGAGGAAGGCCCTGAGGCGGGCCTGCGCGTCGGACTCGATGTCCGCGTAGAAGAGATTGAAGCCCGGTGTTCTGAGGCGATCTTCCCAGGATCCGAAGGGGCGGAGCATCCGCGCCTCTGGCCGGGACACCCGCAGGATCCCGTTGATGCACCGGGCGCTGACCTGGCGGGTGACGAAGGGCGGTCTGGCACCCCACTCAAGACCGGTCGCATTCGTGGCACCCCTCGCAAGGCGCAACGGGGCCTCGCTGTTGGTCGTCGCCTGGAGGAGCGGGTTGTAGCAGACCGGCCGGCGCTTCCCGATGTTCACGAGGTCGTCTGCCTCCCAGACGAGGGCGCGATCCTGATGGTCCCGGGCCGCACGGCTGTCGCCCTCATAGGCCCAGGCCCACGCCGCGAGGCAGGCGACCTGACCTGGGGTCTTGCAGGGCTCCAGGGGCGGGGCATCGGCAGGCACCACAGTGTCGATAAGCCAGGCTCCGACAAGCCGCTTGCGCACCGCGGGCGTCGATCCTGCCTCAGCCAGGATCCGGGCGGCAAGCTCACCTCCCTGTTCCACGCCGACAATAAGGATCGGACGCTCTGGTCCCGTGCGGGCGAGAAAGTTCAGGAAGGCGGAATCGGCGTCCGTATACGCGAAGCGGCGGGCCTCGCGGGCGTCCTCGCGAAGGGTCGTGAAGGAATAGAGGCCTGCCTGCCGATACCTTGGCGCATAAACCTGTCCTGCCGGTGCGAAGGGACCGGCGTGGTTGGGTGCCATGACCCTTCGAAACACCTCTGCGGACGCTGGATCCTCAATCGGACCATTCCAGTGCTCGGTGCCCGAATAGGAGGTCGGTCCCAGGAAGAAGATCGCCGCCTCACCAACTCGCCCCGGCCTGTCGGGCAGGAGCGCCCAGGCCTCCGGACGGTCATAGTCCGGCGCAGGCGGCGGCGTTGAAACCTGGAAGGGCTTGGCGGGATCCATGGCCGCCAGCCGGATGTCATCCCTGCGGACCCAAGCGAAGAGACCTAACAGAAGCACCAGGACCAGGCCAACCCACAGACCGAGGCGGTGGGGACGCTTCCGGGGCGGTATATCGGTCATGCCAGATGGCCTAACGGTAGGGATCGTCGGTCGCGAGGTAGTTTCTGACGTAATCCGCGACCCCGTCCTCGAGGGAGGTGAGAGCCCCCGAATACCCTGCGCTCGCCAGCCGCTCCATCCTTGCCTCGGTGAAGTACTGATAGTGGTCGCGGATCGCGGTCGGCATGGGAATGTAGTCGATCTGCGCCCGCTGTCCGGCGGCGGTGAACACCGCCCGGGCCAGGTCCTCGAAGCTTCGGGCCTGTCCTGAACCGAGGTTGAAGACCCCGTTGACCTGGGGAGACGCGAGCAGCCAGGCCACGACATCAGCGACGTCCCGGACATAGACGAAGTCCCGCTTCTGCCCGCCGTCAGGGATACCTTCACGGTAGGAGCGGAAGAGCTGCACGACGTGCCCGTCACGAACGGAGGGCCAGACCTGGGCGGCGACAGACTGCATCGCCCCCTTGTGGCCCTCGTTCGGGCCATAGACGTTAACGAACTTGAGGCCG
>JBMOEP010000357.1:0-2503 GCA_049314675.1 Phenylobacterium sp. | reverse complement strand
GGGGGAGGTGGCCCGCGCAGCGGGACGGAGGGGGTCTGCTGACTTCCGGTGGCTCCCCGTGGGTCGGACCGACCCTCAGCCTCGCCGTTGCCCCGCTAGAGGGATGTGATCTTGCTGACGGCGGCGGCGTAGCTCTCCGCCCGGGCGGGTTCGTTCTCACGCTGGATTCGGGCCAGGCCCAGGCCGATGACGTCGGCGGCTGTGGACTGGCCCCGGGACAGCTCCGCCATCCAGGTGTACTCGCCCCGGTCCATGGCCCGGCGCGCGTGGACGATGGCCCCGTTCGGGTCTCCTGCCCGGCCGCTGCCGAAATAGCCGTAGCCCTCGACCATGCTGTTGCTGGAATGGGCCGAGAAGCCCAGTCGGTAGAGCAGCTTGTCCGAGGCCTTCGCCAGCACCTCGGGTCTGACGCTGAGCAGGAAGGCCTCCTGCTGGCGCACCCAGGGGCGGACCACCGAGTTGGTCAGTATGTACCGCAACCGGTCGGAACGATTGACCGCGCCGGCGTGCAGGGTGCGCCCGTCCATCAGCATTATCGTGCCGGCGGGTGCCTCCAGGTTCACGGGCCGGGGCAGGGTGCCATAGGTCTCGCCGCCCGTCCCGTTGCTGCGATGGGAACCCGGGATGACCAGGGTGCCGCCATTCACCTCGTCCACGTCCTGCAGGTAGTAGACGGTGTTCACCAGGGCCGGTGCGCCGCCAAGGTCGTAGGGGGCGGGGAAGGACTGGTCCCGGTGCAGGCCCTGCGGATGGCAGCCTGGATAGGAGATGTTCGACAGGAAGCTGTAGTGCTGCCAGCCGGGACCCATGAATTCGTCGATCAGGCGCTCGACCATCTGCCCGCCCTGGACGGCCTCCGGGTCGAGCTCGAGGCAGAGCCGGAAGATTTCTCCCTTGTTGATCAGGGACCAGACGTGCTGCTGGGCCGGGCTCAGATAGGCTACGCCCAGGTCGCGTTCAGCGGCGGCCTGGTCCACCACCCGCTCACGCAGACGGGCGCACTGCTCGACGGAGAGGGCGTCGGCGATCAGGCAGTAGCCCCAGGCGTGGAAGTCGCGGCGCAGCTGTTCCATGTCCCGGGTCGGCCGGGGCGGGGACAGGTCGCGCCAGTCCGGGTGCTTCCGCGCCACGGTGGTGTCGTAGTACCAGCCCTTGCCCCACTCCAGCTCCGACCGGGCCGAAGGAACCTTGGTCCAGGGATTATGCCGGGCGATCGAGGCGTAGGGCTCGCCCGAGCGGAGAAAGTCCCGATAGGGGAGGACGGCGTCCTGTGAGGCTGTCTCGATGGCCTCAGGCGTGAATTCAACGGGGATCATGACGATTTCTCCAGGCCCTGAGGGCTCCGTGGAGTGAATTTGAACAACCGGTTGGCCAGCCTGTAAAGAGTGGACGTCACTTTCGGACAGTTGAGATGGCCAGGGCGACCAGGTCGCCGGGTTCGGTCCAGTCCCCAGGGCGCGGTCCGAGCTGGGACAAGACAATCCCCTGCAGGGCGCAGAGCAGCAGGTCGGCACGCGCCGCGTCTTCCGTCCCGTCGAGCCCCTCCGTGAAATAGATGGCGAGCGGTGCCAGGGCGTCCCGGGGCCCGGTCCGCGGCGGTGCCGCGCCGTCGGGGAAGGCCACCCGGAACAGGGCCGGACGGTCCAGCCAGTGGGCGACCCACAGGCGGCAGAGGGTCTCCAGGGCCTGGGGCCGGAGCGGGGACATGCCGCCCAGGGCGTCCATCAGCGACTCGGCGGCCTCGCCCAGGATGTCGGCCTGGAGGGCCGCCAGCAGGTCGGCGCGGGTGCGGAAGCGCTTTTCCACGGTCACCTTCGGAACGCCCGCATCCCGCGCCAGGCGAACTGTGGAGAGAGCGGCTGAGCCTTCCTCGAGGGCGGTACGACGGGCAATGGAAAGGAGGCGGCCAACGAAGCTGGTCTCGTCCCCATCGGTCAGGAGAGAGCGTCCTTGCGGCAGCTTCATGCGGTCCTCTCCATCCCCCTGGAAGCCTAGCCGAGTCTCCTGGGGCAGGCCGGATCAATTCCCTGAGACAGCCTGACGCGGCGGCAGGTCTTGCCCCCTCTGGCTGGCAAGGTAAGCTTAGGGCGAATGCGCGCCGTATTCCCGGCGCCGACGGAGACAGGACCATGGCGGATTTCGGCGGTGACGTTGAACTCGAGGCCTTCCGGAAGGAAGCCCGCAGCTGGCTTGAGGCGAATTTTCCCGAGTCCCTGAAGGGGCAGGCCGGTGCGGCCCTCGCCTCGATGGAGGGCCCCGGGCCTGAAGGCGACATGAAGCTCTGGAAGGAGCGGATGGCCGACAAGCGTTGGGCGGCCCCGACCTGGCCGGCGGAATACGGCGGCGGCGGGCTCACCCCTCACCAGGGCCGCGTCCTGTCGCAGGAGATGGCCAGGATCGGTGCCTACAATCCGATGGTCTTCGGCATGGGGATCACCATGATCGGACCGACCATCCTGGACTACGGCACCGAAGAGTAGAAGAAGACCCACATCCCGCCCAT
>JBMOEP010000356.1:0-2503 GCA_049314675.1 Phenylobacterium sp. | reverse complement strand
GTCAGCGGAGTCGCCTACAGCCGGGACGAGGCCAAGATCAGCCTGTTCGGCCTGCCCGATCATCCGGGCGTCTCCTCGGTCATCTTCGGGGCCCTGGCCGACGCCAACGTCAATGTCGACATGATTGTGCAGAGCCACGCCCGGATCGCCGATACGGCCAACATGGAGTTCACCGTCGGCAAGCGGGACGCCGGACGGGCAGTGGACCTGGTCCGCCGCCTCAAGGATCAGGTCGGTTTCGAGGATGTCCAGGTCAACGAGGACGTCGCCAAGGTGTCGGTGATTGGCGTTGGCATGCGCAGCCACGCGGGCGTCGCCAAGACCATGTTCGGCGCTCTGGCGGAAAAGGGCGTCAATATCCAGGTCATCTCGACTTCGGAGATCAAGATCTCCGTCCTGATCGACGCTGCCTACACCGAACTTGCGGTTCGGGCCCTTCACGCCGCCTACGGCCTGGACCAGCTCTGACCCCGCCCTACCGGCTCTTCGCCGCCGGAGGGAAGGTCATCGGATAGTCTGGGGACCAGTGGTTGGCCGTCCCGCTGGTCACATACCCGCAGAGGAAAAGCGCGCAGATCAGGGCGCCCGGCAGGTAGCTGTTCGTCCGGCGCCAGGTGAAGACCGAGATCACGCCGACGATCGCCAGCAGGGGAATGAACTGCAGGGCGACAATGATGTTGAGGGGCTGGGTCGGGGTCAGAAGCAGGCCTGTCGAGAACAGGGTCCCGTACTGCAGCACAGCCAGGACCAGGAAGCCCCCGCCCAGGACGCCCGCCGCCGTCAGGTAGGTCGAGCGCCGTCCGGCGCCATCGACCGCCAGCAGGGCACACAGGCCGCGAACCAGGATCACCGAATGGAGGATCCAGAACGGCAGGTAGGTCAGGAAGACACCCAAACGCGGCGCTTCCAGGGGACGGAAGCCGAGCACCCAGAACCGGAAATCCACGTGCAGGAAGCGGTCCACGGCCAGCAGGGCCAGGGCGCCGGCTCCGACGGCCACGAGGGCCGCCACTGACGCGCGCGGGATGTCCAGGCTGAAGTCCGGGTGGCCCCGCCGGAGGAAGGGTGCCGCCAGGAGGGACAGGAGGGTGTTCAGCAGGGCCCAGGCGAGCAGCTGATTCTGGATCCACTGCGGAAAATGGGCGGAGGGAAGCCACAACTCACCCAGCTTCATGAACGGCAGGTAGGTCAGGGCGGGCAGGACAGCGGTGAGGGCAAGGGCGATCCAGCCCCCAGGGCCTCGGACAGCGACAGCGGGTTCGGGACTGCGCCTGAGGTCGCCGAGCCAGGGCAGGGCCAGAATGGCTTCGAAGACCCCCAGCAGGACCAGGATGAATCCACCAAAACCGACGAGGGTGCCGACCTCTTTCCAGAACCAGATCTGGTTTCCGGGCGGCAGGGGATGGCCCTCGCCCTCCAGCCGCGCCTGCATCCAGTCGACAACGGGTGCCACGCCTCCGGAGGAGAAGTGCTCCCAGGGATGGGTGACGCGGGGAAGGTCAAGGCGGCGGGCGGTCCCCAGGGCGGGATCGCCGTAGACCCGGCCGGGCTCCACTGCCGAAGCGACGCCAAAGACCTGCTTCAGCTTGGCCGAGTCCGGCAGGTCGGTTCCCTTGGGCGAGCGCCACATGAGGCCGGCGAACTCATCCAGCCCTCCGAAGACCACGTTCAGGTTGCGCGGGAAATCCGGGCGGACCTCAGCCGGAGGCCCGAAGAGCCCCGGGGCGGAGCCCACCAGCGCCACGGCGCGGTAGCCGTCGGGTTGGGCATGAGCCGCCGCGAGGATCGGGCCGCCGCCCATGCTGTGGCCCGCAAGGCCGATCTGCTCCGCATCGACGAAGGACTGGCTGCGCAGGAAAGTCAGGGCCGAAGGGCCTCCGAAGCCGGCGGCGCCGACATTGCCGCCAGAGCCGCCGTGTCCGGTCATGTCCATCGCCAGGACGACGAAACCCCGCCGCGAAAGCTCGATGGCGACGGGGCTCTGCATCTCCCGGGTATTGATGTAGCCGTGGCTGAGGAGGACTGCCGGCGCGCGCCGCCCCCCGTCCAGTCCAGTGGGCCGGTAGAGCAGGCCCGACATTGCGGCACCCTCAGCTGTGCGCCAGTGGGCTTCACGGATCTGAACGCCGCCAGAGGTCTGAACCCGCGAGGCCAGGAGTGATCCTGCAGCAATCAGAACAAGGCCGATCAGGGCCAGCCGGTAGCGCATGGGTTTCCCCCCGAGAGGATCCCGGCGGTCAGGCGCCGCCGTCAGTGCCCGACTATGACGAGGTGACGGCCCCCCGACAATGCGATTACCCTCAGCCCGTCATCCTTGGAGGTCCGAGTCATGCCCCACGCGCTGGGTCTTTCCCTGCTTCACCTGATCATGGGCGGCTACCTGATTGGCCAGCCCCCCATCGACGCCGTCCGGCTCCTGCCGCCGCCGCCGGCGCCCGGGTCGAGCCAGGAGGCCTTTGACCGCGCGACCGCCGCGGCCGCCCGCGCCGGCGTGGACGGACCC
>JBMOEP010000355.1:0-2505 GCA_049314675.1 Phenylobacterium sp. | reverse complement strand
ACTCGGCCGAGGGCGCTGGACATGGGCCGGACTTAACCCGGCCCGGGCCCAATTGCACGGCCCTGTGGGTGCGGACTAGTCTGGGGACATGACCGAACACGCCTCCTCCCCGCCCCCCGTCGCCATCCTCACCGGCGCCGGTTCCGGCATAGGCCGCGCCGCAGCCGTCGCCCTCGCTGCCCGGGGCTGGAACCTCGTCCTGGCCGGCCGGCGCGCCGAGCCCCTCCTGGAGACCCTCGAACTCTGCGGCAGGCCGGCCCGAGGCCTGGCCCATCCGGCCGATGTCGCCGATGCGGACCAGGTGGCAGGCCTGTTCAAGGCAGCGACGGACCGGTTCGGCCGGGTGGACCTGGTGTTCAACAACGCCGGGACCGGTGCGCCGCCGGTTCCTCTCGAGGACCTGGCCCTCGAGGACTGGCGCCGTGTGGTCGACGTCAACCTGACCGGCGCCTTCCTCTGCATCCAGGCCGCCTTCCGCTGCATGAAGGCCCAGTCCCCGCAGGGTGGCCGGATCATCAACAACGGCTCCATCTCGGCCCAGGTCCCGCGGCCCCGGTCCGTCGCCTATACCGCCACCAAGCACGCCATGACCGGCCTGACCCGGCAGGCCAGCCTCGACGGCCGCGCCTACAACATCGCCTGCGGCCAGATCGACATCGGAAACGCCGCGACCGAGATGACCGCCCGGATGTCCCGGGGCGTCCTCCAGGCGGACGGACGCGTGGCGGCCGAGCCCACCATGGATGTCACGGCGGTCGGCGAGGCGGTGGCCTACATGGCGGGACTGCCCTTGGGGGCCAATGTCCAGTTCATGACGGTCATGGCCACGGCCATGCCCTTCATCGGGCGGGGCTGACCTCGCCGCCCGCCAGGATCGCCGCCTGGACCCTCAGCGCCTGCATCGTTTCGGCCACATCGTGGACCCGCACTGCCGCCACGCCCGCCCGGGCCCCGGCCAGGGCCGCCGCGAGCGAACCGCCGAGGCGGTCCGACGCCAGCATTCCGCCTGCGCCGACAGTGGCGATGAAACGCTTGCGGCTGGCGCCCAGGAGGACCGGAAAGCCGAGGGCCACGATCCGCTCCAGCCCCGCCAGCAGGGCCAGGTTGTGGGCCACGGTCTTGCCGAAGCCGATCCCGGGATCCAGCCAGATCTTTTCCCGTGCCACGCCGGCGGCCATGGCGGCTGCAGCCCGGGCCTCCAGGAAGGCGCAGACCTCAGCCAGGACGTCCTCGTACTGCGGGGCCGCCTGCATGGTGCGCGGCTCGCCCTGCATGTGCATCAGCACGACCTCGCAGCCGAGTTCCGCCGCCAGGTCCGCCGCGCCGGGCGCGCCCAGGGCGGTGACGTCGTTCCAGATGTCCGCCCCGGCCTCCATCGCCTCCCGGGCAACCTCTGGCTTGCAGGTGTCGATCGATATGCGGCGCTGGGTGAGGGGGCAAAGGGTGCGGATCACCGGCAGGACCCGGCGGGCCTCGTCCTCGGCGTTCACAGGCCGGGCGCCCGGACGCGTGGACTCGCCGCCGATGTCCAGGATGTCCGCCCCTGCCCGGTCCAGGGCCAGGCTGTGCGCGACCGCACCCTCCACGCCCTCCAGGCGTCCGCCGTCGGAGAAGCTGTCGGGGGTGACGTTCACCACCCCCATGACGAGGGGCGGGCGGCGGGCGCCCGCGCCTTCGCTCACGCCGGCTGCGGCCGGGCCGTCGTCGGGATCAGGGGCACCGAGACCGGGGGCAGGGCCGGCGCGGGGTCACCCGCATCGTCACGCCGGGGCATGACCCCCTTCAGGGCATTGGTGATCTCGTCGCCGGTCAGGGTCTCGTACTCGAGCAGGGCCTTGGCCAGGGTGTGCAGGTCCTCGATCTTCTCGGTGAGGATCCGCTTGGCCTCGTCGTAGCCGCCCTGGACCAGGCGCTTGACCTCCTCGTCAATGATCCGGGCGGTCTCCTCCGAGACGTTCTGGGTCCGCGACACCGAATGGCCAAGGAAGACCTCGTCCTGGTTCTCGCCGTAGGAGACCACGCCCAGTCGGTCGGAGAAGCCCCACTTGGTGACCATGGCCCGGGCCAGGCGTGTCGCCTGGTCGATGTCGGAGGAGGCGCCGGAGGTGATCTTCTCGCGGCCGAAGATGATCTCTTCGGCCAGCCGCCCGCCCATGAGGATGGTGAGGCGCGAGGTCATCTGCTGGTAGCTCATCGATAGCTGGTCGCGCTCGGGCAACTGCATGACCATGCCCAGGGCCCGCCCGCGCGGAATGATGGTCGCCTTGTGCACGGGGTCCGAGGCCGGGACGCTCAGGGCCACCAGGGCGTGTCCGCCCTCGTGGTAGGCGGTCAGGCGCTTTTCATCGTCGGTCATGGCCATGGACTTGCGCTCGGCGCCCATCATGACCCTGTCCTTGGAATCCTCGAAGTCGCGCTGGGTGACCATTTTGCGATTCTTACGCGCGGCCATCAGGGCGGCTTCATTGACCAGGTTGGCCAGGTCCGCGCCCGAGAAACCCGGCG
>JBMOEP010000354.1:0-2542 GCA_049314675.1 Phenylobacterium sp. | reverse complement strand
AGCAGATCGACACCCGGGTGGCCGAGGTGCTGGAGACCGTCGCCTTCGACGCCCAGCGCCGGTCGGAGGAGCTGACCACCGAGGTCCAGCTCCTGGAGGACCTGGTCACCCGCATGAGCGAACGCCTCGACGAGCGGCTCGCCGACGGACCGGCGGGTCGAGCCGGAGAGGGCGCCCGGACTGGCTGGCGCGAGCGGCTGCAGACCGTGCGTGAGGCCCTGGTCGCCGGCCGCGTGGACCTCTACCTCCAGCCGGTGGTCAACCTCCCCCAGAGGCGGACTGTCTTCTACGAAAGCTACACCCGGCTGCGCGACGAGACGGGCCGGATCCTGATGCCCGCCGAGTTCCTCACCGTGGCCGAGCCCGAGGGCCTGGTGGCCGCCGTTGACAACCTGCTCCTCTTCCGGTGCGTGCAGATTGTCCGCAGGTTGGCCCAGACCGACAAGAAGGTCGGCATCTTCTGCAACATCTCGATCAGCTCCCTGTCCGACGAGGGGTTCTTCCCGCAATTCCTCGAGCTGATGGCCGAGAACACCGACCTGGCCGGTTCGGTCATCTTCGAGATCGGCCAGTCCGCCTATGACGGCCGCAGTTCGACCGCGGTCCGCAACATGCGACGCCTGGCCGAGCTGGGCTTCCGCTTCAGCCTCGACAAGGTCCGCAGGCTCGATATGGATTTCCAGGAACTGGCCCGCAGCGACGTGCGCTTCCTCAAGATCGGCGCCCAGTCCCTGCAGGAGGAGCTCGTCGAGAGCGGCGAGGGTCCGGTCTTCCGCGCCCTCCCCGACCTGGCCGCCCAGGACTTCGCCGCCCTGGCGCGCCGCTACGGCGTCGACATCATCGCCGAGAAGATCGAGGACGAGCGCCAGACTGTCGAGGTACTCGAACTCGACATCGGATATGGCCAGGGCCACCTGTTCGGCGAGCCCCGGGCCATCCGCGGTGCCATCCTCGCCGAGACCGATCCGCCGGCCGACTATCTCCAGGCACCCCTGCGCCGCCGGGGCGGCGAGCGGGCCTGAGACACGCCCTCCCGGCTGTCGGCGGTTGACCGGCGCGGCGGGGGCGGCTACCGCCCGGGGCCATGAGCCTTCCCGAGCCAATCCTGGGCCTGGACGAGATCGCCGACCGCTACGACGTGGTCCTGTCGGACGTCTGGGGTGTGATCCACAACGGTCGGGAGCGTTTCGCCCCCGCCTGCCGGGCCCTGGCCGCCTTCGCCGAGCAGCGTGGTCCAGTCATCCTGATCTCCAACGCCCCCCGCCCGGCCGCTGACGTGGTTCCCCAGCTGGACGACCTGGGCGTGCCCCGCGCGGCCTGGAGCACCCTGATCACCTCGGGCGACGCCACCCGCGCCCTCCTGGCCGATCGCGCGCCCGGGCCGGTCTGGGCCATCGGGCCGGATCGCGACGCCGCCCTCTACGCCGGCCTGGGCCTGGAGCTGACGGGCCCGGAAGGCGCCGCGCTTATCTGCATCACCGGTCCCTACGACGACGATACCGAGACCGCCGAGGACTACCGGGACCGGTTTGAGGCCATCCTGCCGCGCCGCCTGCCCCTGCTCTGCGCCAATCCCGACATCGTGGTGCAGAGGGGCGACCGGCTGATCCCCTGCGCCGGGGCCCTGGCCCGTCTCTACGCCGACCTGGGCGGCGAGGTCCGCATGGCTGGCAAGCCCCACGCCCCGATCTACGACCTCTGCATCGCCGAGGCGGAAGCCCGGCTCGGACGCCCCGTCGACCGCCGGCGCGTCCTTTGCATCGGCGATGGCATCCCCACCGACATTCTGGGCGCCAATAGCCAGGACCTCGACGTCCTCTTCGTGGCTGGCGGGATCCATGGCGCCGAGCTCCTGGGACCGCAGGGGCTCGACATGGCCGCCACCCAGGGGCTCCTCGCCCAGGCGGGCGCCGGCGCGAAGTGGGCCAGCGGCGCCCTCGACTGGCGTGGACCCCTTCGCGGCGACGGCACCGGGCGCTAGACTGGCGACCGCGAGGAGCACCGGATGCAGGGACGATTTTTCGAGGACCTTTCCGTGGGTGACAGCGCCGGGATTACCCACACCGTCACCGCCGCGGTGATCGAGGCCTTCGCGGAGGTCTCGACAGACTCCAACCCCGTCCACCTCGACGCCGAATACGCCGAGGGTACGATCTTCAAGGGCCGGATCGCCCACGGCATGCTGTCGGGCGCCTACATCTCCGCCGTCATCGGCATGCAGCTGCCCGGTCCCGGGACCATCTACCTGTCCCAGTCCCTGCGCTTCCGGCGACCCGTGCGCCTTGGCGACGCCGTGGACGTCCGGGTCACGGTGGAGGCCCTGGATCCCCGCCGGGGCGAGGTGACCCTCTCCACGGTCTGCGAGGTCGGTGGCAAGCGGGTGGTCGAGGGTGAGGCCGTGGTCCTGGCGCCCCGGCGCGAGCCGGCAGGCTGACCATGCGCATCATCCGGGGCTGGAAGGGACTGTCGCAGGACGACCAGGGCGCAAGCATTGCCCTGGGCAACTTCGACGGCGTCCACCGCGGGCACCAGGCGGTGATCG
>JBMOEP010000353.1:0-2545 GCA_049314675.1 Phenylobacterium sp. | reverse complement strand
CCGAAGCCGGGCGATCAGGCCTCCGACAGCACCTCGTCCGACACGAACGGATTGGTCTGGCGCTCGTAACCAAAGGTCGACATGGGGCCGTGTCCGGGCACAAAGGCCACGTCGTCGCCCAGGGGCCAGAGCTTGCCGGTGATGGCACCGATCAGGGCCGGATAGCTGCCGCCCGGAAAATCCGTACGTCCGATCGAGCCCTGGAACAGGACGTCGCCGACCTGGGCGAAGCGGGCCTCGCGGTTGAAGAAGACCACGTGTCCGGGGGTGTGGCCGGGGCAGTGGTAGACCTCGAACTCGGTCTCGCCCAGGCTCACCCGGTCGCCATCCTCCAGCCAGCGGTCGGGCTCAAAGGCCCGGGCGTCGGGCATGCCGTAGCGGGCGCCGGACTCCGGAATGCTGGCGATCAGGGGAGCGTCGTCCCGGTGCGGTCCCTCGATGATTGCGCCGGTCAGGGCCTTGAGTTGGGCCGTCGCTCCCGCGTGGTCCAGGTGGCCGTGGGTGATCCAGATCTTCTCCAGCGTCAGGCCGTGCTGCTGCAGCGCGCCCATCAGCCGGGGAACCTCGCCGCCGGGATCGATCACCGCCGCCTTCAAGGTCTTGGCGCACCACACAATGGTGCAGTTCTGCTGGAGCGGGGTGACGGGCGCGATGATGGCGCGGATAGGCGGCTGGCTCATGCCCCTATCTTTATTGCGGGGGCGGGATTTGCAAGGGAGGGCCAACGCTCTCCGCCCATTGGCCAACCCTCGCCGGACGGGCTAGACCCCTCCCATGCTGCCTGTCGAGGAGGTCCTGCCGTCCCTGATAGAGGCCCTTGAGGCCGGGACCTCGGCCGTGCTCGTGGCGCCGCCGGGGGCGGGGAAGAGTACGCTGGTACCCTTGCGGTGCCTCGACGCCCCTTGGCTGGCGGGCCGGAAGATCCTGATGCTGGAGCCCCGGAGACTGGCCGCCCGGGCCGTGGCCGCCCGACTGGCCGCGAACCTGGGCGAGGCGGTAGGAGCGACCGTGGGCTTCCGCGTGCGGATGGAGAGCCGGGTCTCCGCCGCCACCCGCCTGGAGGTCATGACCGAGGGGGTCTTCACCCGCCGCATCCTGTCCGACCCGGGCCTTGAGGATGTGGGCCTGGTCATCTTCGATGAGTTCCACGAGCGCAGCCTCGACGCGGACCTCGGCCTGGCCCTGGCCCGGGACGCCCAGTCGGTGCTGAGACCCGACCTGCGCATGCTGGTCATGTCGGCCACCCTGGACGGAGCGGCGGTGGCGGGCCTGCTGGGCGGGGCACCCGTCCTGTCCAGCGAGGGCCGCACCTGGCCGGTGGAGACCCGCTACCTTGGCCGCGACCCGGGGGCGTCGGTCGAGGACCAGGCGGCCCGGGCGGTCCGGCGGGCCCTGTCCGAGACGCCCTCCAGCCTGCTGGTCTTCCTGCCCGGCCAGGCCGAGATTCGCCGTACGGAAGAAAGGCTCGCCTCTGGGCCCCTGCCGCCAGACGTGGAGATTGCGCCCCTCTACGGCGCCCTTGACCCCGCAGTCCAGGACCGGGCCATCGCGCCGGCGCCGCCCGGGCGACGCAAGGTGGTGCTGGCCACCTCCATCGCCGAGACCAGCCTGACCATCGAGGGGGTGGGCGCGGTGGTCGACAGCGGCCTTGTCCGGACGCCGCGCTTTGATCCCGCCTCGGGCCTTTCGCGACTGGTCACCCTGAGGGTCAGCCGGGCCGCTGCCGACCAGAGGCGGGGCCGCGCCGGGCGGACGGGGCCCGGGACCTGCTACCGGCTCTGGGACGAGGCCGAGACCCGGTCCCTGCCGGCCTTCGCCCCGCCGGAGATCCTCAATGCCGACCTGTCGGGCCTGGCCCTGGACCTCGCCCGCTGGGGGGCGAAGGACGCCGCGGGCCTGGCCTTCCTCGACCCGCCGCCGGCTGGGGCCCTCGCCGAGGCCCGCAGCCTGCTGGCCCGGCTGGAGGCCCTGGACGACCGGGGCGGCCTCACCGCCCACGGGTCGGCCCTGTCGGACCTGCCCCTGCCGCCGCGTCTGGCCCACATGGTGCTGCGCGGCGCGGAGGCGGGCGCCGGCGCGCGGGCGGCGCGGATTGCCGTGCTGATGTCCGAGATGGGCTTGGGCGGACGCGATGCCGACCTGAGGCGTCGGCTGGAGGGACTGGAGCGGGACCGGGGCGGCCGGGCCAAGGAGGCGCGGGCCCTGGCGTCCCGATGGGCGGACCTGGCCCGCCGGGCGTCGGCGCCCGGGATGGTGCCGGATGAGGACCTTTCCGACGGGATCCTCCTGGCCCTGGCCTGGCCAGAGCGGATCGCCCGAGCCCGGGGTGCGCCGGGACACTTCCAGCTGTCCAGCGGCCGGGGCGTCTGGATCGAGGAGACCGACGTCCTGGCGCGAGAGACCTGGCTGGCCGTGGGCGAGCTGGGCGGTGGCGGCCGGTCCGACCGGATCCTCCTCGCTGCGCCGCTGGACCCGGCCGAGATCGCCGCCCACTTCGCCACGGACATCGTACGAGAGGCGCGGATCGAGCCCGGGCCCTCGGGGC
>JBMOEP010000352.1:0-2545 GCA_049314675.1 Phenylobacterium sp. | reverse complement strand
CTGCCGCGTCTCCTCGACGGTCTTCTCCAGGAAGGCGGCGCGGAGCTCGCCCTCCTGCCGCGTCTCCTCCACGGTCTTTTCCAGGAAGGCAGCGCGGAGTTCGCCCTCTTGCCGGGTCTCCTCGACGGTCTGTTCCAGGAAGGCAGCGCGGCCCTCGGCATCGGCCAGGGCGGTGCGAGCCAGGGCCCTGTCGGCCGAGACCGGCGAGACGAGGTCGCCGTAGAGGGCCTTCTGCTCCGCAAGCCAGGCGGCGGCCCGGTCGAGGGGCACCCTGTCAGGCGACTCGCTCCGGGCGGCAGCGGTCAGCCAGTCGAGGACACCTGCAGCCATGTCGCCGGCCGGGCCCAGGGCCGACAGATCGCCGCCGGGGGCGTTGCGCCTCAGCTCCGTCGACAGGAAGGCGTCGATCTTCCGTCCCGCGGCGGCGGTCAGGGCGGGCAGGGGCTCGCCCAGCTGGGCCTCGGCGGCGGCGACCTGGGGCCGCCAGTCCTCCAGCAGGGCGTCATAGTCCACGAGGGCCCGGGGCAGGTCCCGGCTCGCCGCCTCGGCGGCCAGCATGTAGGCGCACCAGACCATCACCGACTTGCGCGCCGAAAAGCCGTCGCGCTTGGCCAGGGAGCCGGCCACGGCCAGGGGGTGGCGAACGGGGATCAGTACCCTCAGGTCCAGGCCCTCGGCCTCCAGGACGCTTCGCCAGAGGCCGGCCAGAACCGAGACCCGGGGGTCCTTCAGGAGCGGCCGCCGCCGACGCCCGAACTGGGCCCGGAAGAGCCCGCGGGCCTCCTCGCGCCAGGCGTCCTCGTCCGTCGGGGGCGGGGCCAGGGCCACAAAGGGATCGTCCCAGGCGCTGCCCGCCGCCGCCAGGCGCCGGTCGTTGAAGACGGCGATGCGCCAGGGTTCGAAATAGCCCCGGGCATTGTGCTCGTCGGCGGGCATGACGTCGCGCGGCAGGTCTGCCCCCGCCAGGGCCAAGAGGTTGGCCAGGGCGCTCGTGCCCGAGCGGTGCATGCCCAGCACGAGATAGGCTGTACGCGTCGGCTGCGGAGGGGTGTCGCTGGGCTTGTCGGTCATGACGGATCAGTTGATCGTGGCCGCCTTCTGTTGCACACAGGCCCGTCACCGAACAGGAATTTTCGCATGGGCCAGGGCGACGCCCCGGAACGCAAGCGCCGCGCCCTTGCGACGGCCTTTGACCCGGTCTTCTACCGCACGGTCTACGATGACATCGCCCGGGTCGGCGCAGATCCGTTCCGGCACTATGTCGAGACCGGCTGGCGGGAAGGGCGCGATCCTGCCCCCTGGTTCTCGGTTCTGGCCTATCTCGAGCGGCATCCGGAAGCCGGCGGCGACGACCCCTTCGCGCACTACCTCCTGCGGGGCTGGAGCGAGGGGTGCGAACCCTCGCCCTCCCGGTACCGCGAGCGCTTTCTCGAACGGATCGGAGGCCCCCGGAGGCCCACCTCCGCCGAGCCGGTCCTCTCCGACCCGGAACCGGTCCTCCTCGACCCGGACCCGGTTCTTCACCCTCCGGAACCGGAGATCCCGGAGCCCTTGGCGTCCTTACCAAGCTTGCCCAGCGTTCCCGTCGAGGCCGACCCGGACCTGCCTGCGGGCCTGACCCGCGAGGCCGCCCGCGCCCTTATCGCCGCCGGTTTTGACCCCGCCTTCTATCTCTCGGCCTATCCCGATATCGCCGCCGCCGGCCAGGACCCCCTGGAGCACTATCTGCTGGCCGGCCATTGGGAGGGCCGCGACCCGAGGCCTGGTTTCAAGGCCGCCGACTATCTTGAGGTGAACCCGGACGTCGCCGCGTCAGGCATAGATCCCTTCCTCCACTGGCTGGTCGCCGGCCGGGCCGAGGGGCGGCCCCTTCGGTTCGAGCTGGGGTTCCGAGGGCGCATTGTCGCGGGCCTTGCCCCCCTGGAAGCGCGCATGGCCGCCGCCGCCCGCGCTGCCGCCGGGATCGCCGCGGACCGGCCCCGGGGGCTTGCGCCCCTGTCAGCGGCCAGCCAGGCTGCGGGCCTCCACGTTACCTTCAGTCATGACGACTTCACCAAGCGGATCGGCGGGGTCCAGCTCTGCCTTCAGGCCGAGTCCGCGGGTCTGGCGCGCAAGGGGATCGACCATCTGCACGTCTTTCCGGCGGTGCCCTGGCCCACCCTGCGGCCTGCGGGAAGCCGGGCTGCCCTCGGCCTGGTCTGGAACGGGCGCACCCTTGGCCATTTCGCGGTCGGCGACATCCTCAAGGCCCTCGGCAAACGCCGGGCCGGGGCCAGGACCACCCTTGCCGTGCACAGCCTGCTGGGCCACGAGATCGGCGAGGTCCTCGACATCCTCGCCGCCGCCGGTGCCCGCCGGGGCCTTTTCTGGCTGCATGACTTTGCCGGGCTCTGCGCCGGCTATCACCTGATGCGTGACGAGGCCCGGGACTGCGGGGCTCCACCGGCTGGCAGCGCCGCCTGCCGGGTCTGCGTCTTCGGCCCGGGCCGCGACCTTCACCTCTCCGCCCATCGCCGCCTGTTCGAGGCCCTCGACCTGACCCTGG
>JBMOEP010000351.1:0-2546 GCA_049314675.1 Phenylobacterium sp. | reverse complement strand
TGGGCGACCCCGCCGCCGCCGTGCGCGAGGCCGGGCGCCTTGCCGCCCCCGGTGGGCGGCTGGTTATCGTCGACTTCGCCCCCCACGCCCTGGAGGTCCTGCGCGAGCAGCACCAGCACCGCCGGCTGGGCTTCTCCGCCGCCGAGATGAAGCGGTGGCTGTCGTCGGCGGGCCTGCGCCAGACCGGCCTGGAAATCCTGTCCCCCGCCCGCAGCGACGGCCTGACCGTCTGTGTCTGGACCGCCGAACGGAGCCCTTCATGACCGACACCGCCCTGGGGCCCATCGCCCGCGCCGGCGCGGGCCTCGCCAAGCCGCCCCGCGTCTCCTTCGAGTTCTCGCCGCCCAAGACGGAGGAGGCAGAACTCGCCCTGTGGGAGGCCATCCGTCGCCTGGCTCCGCTCAACCCGGCCTTTGTCTCCGTCACCTACGGTGCCGGCGGCTCGACCCGGGACCGGACCCACCGCACGGTCAGCCGCCTGCTGGCGGAGACTAACCTCTCCCCCGCCGCCCACCTGACCTGCGTCGACGCCAGCCGGGCCGAGGTGGACGAGGTGATCCGCGACTACTGGGACGCCGGTGTCCGGCACATCGTGGCCCTGCGCGGCGATCCTCCCGGCCAGATCGGCGGGGTCTATGTCCCGCGAACGGACGGCTACCTCAACGCCACAGAGCTGACCGCGGGCATTCGGGACATCGGGCCCTTCGAGGTCAGCGTCAGCCTCTACCCGCAGACCCATCCAGAAAGCGGCTCGATCGACCACGATATCGACGTGCTGAAGGCCAAGATCGACGCTGGGGCGACCCGGGCCATCACCCAGTTCTTCTATGACGTCGACGGGTTCCTGAGGTTCATGGACCGGGTCCGCAAGGCTGGCGTCACCCTCCCCATCTCGCCGGGGATCATGCCGGTGTCGAACTTCAAGGGCCTGAAGCGCATGGCCGGGCCGGTGGGCATTCCCCTACCCGCCTGGCTCGGCGCCCTGTTCGAAGGCCTGGACCGCGACCCCGACACCCGCCGCATGATCGCCGCCGGCGTCGCTGCCGAGATGTGCGTCAAGCTGGCGGAGGAAGGCTATTCCGACTTCCACTTCTACACCCTGAACCGGGCCGACCTGGTCTATGCCATCTGCCGCATACTGGGGCTCCGTGAGTCCTCGGGCGAAGGAGCCTCTGCATGAGAACCGCCCTGATCGCCGGCCTCCTGTCCGCAGGCGCCGCCGTCGCTGCGCCCACCAGCCCGCCGGAGTGGAGCGCGCCGACCGATCCCTTCCGGGTGGCCGAAAACCTCTACTATGTGGGCACTGCGGGCATCTCGGCCTGGCTCATCACGACGCCCAAGGGGCACATCGTGATCGACGGCGCCATGCCGACCAGCGCCCCCCTGATCCAGTCCAGCATCCGCCAGCTCGGCTTCCAGCCGAAGGACGTGAAGATCCTCTTGAACACCCACGCTCACTTCGACCACACGGGCGGGCTGGCCGACCTCAAGCGCGACACCAGTGCCCGCCTCCTGGCCAATCCCGCAGACCGGAAGGCCCTGGAGACCGGGACCTATCCGGGCTGGGAGAACATGCGCAGCCTCGACTTCGCCCCCGTCAAGGTCGATGCCGACCTGAAGGACGGCCAGCCCGTCCGCCTCGGCGACGCCGTCCTCACGCCCCGCTTCACCCCGGGTCATTCCCCTGGCTGTACCACCTGGACCTTCCAGGCAAAGGACAAGGGCCAGCCGCTGAACGTGCTTCTCTACTGCTCCACCTCGGTGGCGGCGAACCGGCTCGTCTCGCGCGACCGCGGACCCCAGTATCCCGGAATTGTCGAGGACTACCGGCGCAGCTTCACCCTCCTGAAGACCCTGAAGGCCGACGTCTTCCTGGCGCCCCACGCCGAGCAGTTCGGCCTGGAGGCCAAGCGCGCGCGCCTGAAGGCCGGGGGCGCCAACCCCTTCGTCGATCCGGGCGAACTGGCCCGCCGGGTTGCCGAAAGCGAGGCGGCCTTCCGCCAGGAACTGGCCCGCCAGGAGGCGAGTGCAAAATGAGCCGGACAGAACGTATCGCCGCCCTCAAGGCCGCCTCCCGGGAGCGCATCCTGGTCCTCGACGGCTCCTGGGGCGTGATGATCCAGAAGCGCGGCCTGGAAGAGGCCGATTTTCGGGGCGAGCGCTTCGCTGGCCATCCGGGCCAGTTGAAGGGCAATAACGACCTTCTCTGCCTGACCCGGCCGGACATCATCACCGAGCTGCACGACGCCTATTTCGGTGCCGGGGCGGACATCTCCGAGACCAACACCTTCTCGTCCACCACCATCGCCCAGGCGGACTATGGCCTGGAAGCGGCGGTGCGCGACATCAACCTGGAAGGCGCGCGCCTGGCGCGGACCTCCGCCGACCGCTGGACCGCCGCCGAGCCGCACAAGCCGCGCTTCGTCGCCGGCTCCATCGGCCCCCTGAACAAGATGCTGTCCATGTCGCCGGACGTGAACGACCCCGGTGCGCGCTCGGTGACCTTCGAGGAGGTCTACCAGGCCTATCGGGAGCAGGTCATCGCC
>JBMOEP010000350.1:0-2552 GCA_049314675.1 Phenylobacterium sp. | reverse complement strand
CACCCGCCCCGGGACCTGACACCCGATGACGCCGCCCGTATCCGGGGCATGGCTGACCAGATGGCCCTGCGGATGTCGCAGCATGACCCCGCCATCCATGCCCGCACCCGCCCAGCCTCCGCCGAGGGCCAGCCGGTCTTCGATGCGCTGGAGCAGGCCCGCATCGAGGCGGTCGGTGCCAACGCGCTGGGTGGCGTCAAAGCCAACCTCAAGGCCCTGCATGACGCCGCCTGGGCGCGGCGGCCGTTCAATCCTGTGGAAGCACAAACCGCCCCACCCATGGCCGACATCCTGTCCATGCTGGTGCGCGAGCGCCTGACCGGGGTGGAGCCCCCGGCCAACGCCCGGCCGCTGGTGGACATGTACCGGTCCGAGATCGAAGCCCGCGGGGGCGAGACCCTCGAAAAGCTCGGCGAGGTGCTGGGCGACCAGAGGGCCTTCGGGCGCCTGGCCCGGAGCCTCCTGCGCGACCTGTCCATGGGCGATGACCTGAGCGACGCCCCGGACCCGGCTGACTCTCAGGAGGAAGACGGCGACGAGGGGGAGTCGGAGTCCAGCGAGCAGGGGGAGGAGGGCGATGGCGAGGCCCAGTCCCCGCAGCAGACCTCCCTCGACGACGGCGAAAGCACCCACCGCGAAAGCGAGGACGCCGACAGCCAGATGACCGAGGCGATGGAGGATCCCAACGCCGAGGACATGGATGAGCCGCCCGAGATGGGCGAGGGCGACCAGCCTGCCCGACCGGAGATCAAGGGCGAGGGCAAGGTCCCGACCTACCGGGTCTTCACCACGGCCCACGACGAGGTGGTGGCGGCGGAGGAGCTTTGCGAGGCCGAGGAGCTGACCCGGTTGAGGGCCTATCTCGACCAGCAGCTGGCGAGCCTCTCGAGCGTGGTTTCGCGCCTGGCGAACAAGCTCCAGCGCAAGCTGATGGCCCAGCAGAACCGGTCGTGGAGCTTCGACCTTGAAGAGGGGCTGCTGGACGTCGCCCGGCTGACCCGGGTGATCGTCGATCCCACCGCCTCCCTGGCGTTCAAGGAGGAAAAGGACACTGAGTTCCGCGACACGGTGGTCAGCATCCTCATCGATAATTCCGGCTCCATGCGGGGACGGCCGATCATGGTCGCCGCCGTTTGCGCCGACATCCTCGCCCGCACGCTGGAGCGTTGCGGCGTCAAGACCGAGGTACTTGGCTTCACAACCCGGGCCTGGAAGGGCGGGACCTCGCGCGAGGACTGGCTGAAGGCCGGCAAGCCTGCAGCCCCGGGGCGTCTGAACGACCTGCGCCACATCATCTACAAGGCCGCAGACGCCCCCTGGCGCCGGGCCCGGCGCAATCTCGGGTTGATGATGCGCGAGGGGCTCCTCAAGGAGAACATCGACGGCGAAGCCCTGATGTGGGCCCACCAGCGCCTCATCGGGCGGCCGGAAGCCCGCCGGATCCTGATGGTGATCTCGGACGGAGCGCCGGTGGACGACTCCACCCTGTCGGTGAATTCCGGCCACTATCTCGAAAAGCACCTGCGGGAGGTCATCTCCGAGATCGAGGGCAAGAGTCCCGTACAGCTCATCGCCATCGGCATCGGCCATGACGTGACCCGCTACTACCGCCGCGCTGTGACCATCGTGGACGCGGAGCAACTGGCGGGCGCCATCGTCGACCAGCTGGCGGGACTCTTCGACGAGGAACCCCGCAAGATGAACCGGAAGACCGCCGGCCTGCTGGCACCGCCACCGCATACCCAGGGCCCGGACGGCCATGCGAGGCGGTCGACCTTCAAGGAAGTCCGGAAGGCGGTGCTGTGATGGGAGGTCCTTCCGTCCGGGGCGTCCTGATCGCCGGCCTCGCCCTGCTCGTTTCCGCCTGTGCCGATGCGACCTCTCCGAAGGTCGGCCCAGTCCAGGCTGGCCAAGTCCAGGCGGGACCCTGGGTGACAGTGACGGTCACGCCGGTGGCTGCAGATCCCTCCCGCCCGGACCGGACCGACTTCGGGCGCTTCCGCTATGCCGGCGGCCTCGCCCTGACTGCCACTGACAGCAGCCGCCTCCACGGCCTGTCCGACCTCCGGGCCCTGGGCGATAGCCGGATCCTGGTGGTGAGCGACGAGGGTGATCTCTTCGAGGCCCGCCTGCGGTTGGACGCCGCCGGACGCCTGGCCGGCCTGGATCGGACCCGGATCACACCCTTGGCCAGTCCCTCCGGGGGACCCCTCGGGGGAAAGCTGGAAGCCGACGCTGAGGGGCTCGCCTTCCTCAGGAACGGCGATCGACTGGTGAGCCTGGAGCAGAAGCACCGGACCCTGCTGTATCCTGCCGATGGCCGCCCGCCACGGCAGGTGAACAGCCCGGACGCGGCCTTCCCCGGGAATGCAGGCATGGAGGCCCTTGCGGCGGATCCGGCCCGGGGTCCCGACGCCTGGCTGGTCGGCGGCGAGGAGTCCGGCGAGCTTTGGACCTGCACCCTCCGGACCCCGTGCCGGTCCCTGGGCGTCCTGCCCAAGCCCTTCGAGTTCGGTCTGGTGGCCGTGACCCCGCTTCCCGAGGGCGGCCTG
>JBMOEP010000349.1:0-2561 GCA_049314675.1 Phenylobacterium sp. | reverse complement strand
GCAAGGCGGTCTCATCCTTTGTTGGGATTATTCCCTTCCAGTTCGTCCGGGACGACTATTCCTATGTCACCGAGGGGCAGGAGGAGGGCACCACCCTGACGCCCTGCCTGACCCTGGACAGCCTGGGTCTGGAGCAGTGCGCCCTCTTGAAAATCGACGTGGACGGGGGCGAACCGGGGGTGTTGGAAGGCGCCCGGGACGTCCTGGCCCGGCTGCGGCCGGTGGTGTCCATCGAGGTGCTGAATTTCAACACGCGCCGGGTGCTGGGCCTGTTCGAGGCTTACGGCTACGACGCCCTGCGGGAAGACAGCCGCAACGACGCCTACAGCGACTTCGTATTCGTTCCCCGGGAATCCGCTTTTGGGCGCTAGTGAAACTTCTGCGGGCGCCAGAACACCGGATCTAGTTCGATATCTTCCGAGCATAAATTTGGCTTATCGGCGGCCCGATGTATATCGACATCTTTCTTTGAAAAATATTTAAGAAAGCATCTATCGCCAGCTTTGGCATTTTCAGGACATCTTGATTTCCTGGTTTGTCCATTGACCACAAATAATCATCAAAAATCATCACTCCTCCTACTCTTAGTAGCTGGAATGACATGATTGCGTCAGTCAACACATCTGGTGCTTGATGAGATCCATCAATGTAAATGAGATCGAAAAATTCATAATTTCCTTCGGACATTAGCATCGGAAGCGCTTGATGTGAGTATTTCTTTATCTTTCGTATATGAGAATTGAATTTCACTCTTGATTTTGCGATTGAGATATTTCGATCAAATCGCTCTTCAACATCAGACATTTCAGATGATTTTCCCGCACCTTCCTTGTGTTCAATTCCGCCTTCCCAGCTATCGACACAGCATATCTGGATATCAGACTGAATTGAAGTAGTGCAGGTTTCAATCAACCAGCAAGTCGATCGTCCTTCGAATGATCCAATCTCGAGAATCTTTGTTGGCTTGTTGTTGCTGATTATCTGGCGCCAGACGGGCAAGCTTGCTGTCTGGTTGAACCAGTCGTTCGTGAATTCATACTCAGGTCCAGACGGTTGCGCCTGCTCGGTCATGTCTGCACCTCAGGTTGAACGGATTCCGAGCCCTTAGGGGCCCACACCCTTCGAATAGCTTGAGCCGCCCATGCGGCGCAAATCCGCGGGAGCCTTTGCCATGCGTTTTACACTCGACCCGCCGCCGGGGCTGGCGGCGGATGACACTTCGTTTGCGGCGGCGGGCCGGTGGGCGGACGCCTCGAACGTGCGGTTCTGGCGGGGGCGGCCGCAGGTGATTGGGGGCTGGGAGCGGCTGCACCCGGGGCGGCTGGCCGGGCCCTGCCGGGGGCTGCTGGGCTGGACCGACCTTTCGGGGGGACTGGTCCTGGCCTTTGGCGGGCCTTCGCGGCTGGAGATCTGGCGGGGGGGCGAGCTGGCGGACGCCACGCCCGTGGGGCTGGTGCCCGGCGCGGCGGATGGCTCGGGCGGACGGGGCTATGGCACCGGCGCCTGGGGTGTGGGCGGCTGGTCGGAGCCCTCGGACGGGGCCCTGGCGCCCCGGACCTGGTCGCTGGCAGCCTGGGGCGAGACCCTGCTGGCCGCGCCCCGGGACGGGACCCTTTACCAGTGGTCGCCGGCCAGTGGCGGGGCGGCCCGGCCGGTAGCCGGGGCACCGGCGCGGATGACCGCCATGGTGGTCTCGTCCACGGACCAGGTCTTTGCCCTGGGGTGCTCGGAGGAGGTCTCGGGCCGGTTCAATCCCCTGTGCATCCGGCACGGCGGGGTGCGGCGGCTTGACCAGTGGACCACGGCGCCGGGCACCACGGCGCGGGAGTGTGTCCTTCCCGGGGGCGGACGGATCGTGGGCGGGCGGACCCTGGGGTCGCACCTGCTGGTCTGGACGAGCCACGCCCTGTTCCTGGGGGTGTTCACCGGCAGTCCGGGCCAGCCCTGGCGGTTCGACCGGGTGGGGCAGGCCTGTGGCCTGATCGGGCCCAATGCGGCGACGGTGAGCGGGCTGGAGGCCTTCTGGCTGGGGCCGGACCTGCAGGTCTGGCGCTATGCCCTGGGCGGGGCGCCGGAGCCCCTGTCCTGCCCCCTGAGGGCGGACCTGGCCGTGAACCTGGCGGCGGGGCAGGGGGACAAGGTGTTCGCCTCGACCCTGTCGGCCTTTTCCGAGGTGAGGTTCGACTATCCCGACCAGCGCGACGGGGCCGAGAACAGCCGGTGCCTGGTGCTGTCCCTGGCGGACGGGGCCTGGAGCCGGGGGGCGACCCCGCGCACCGCCATGATCGACGCCGGGCCTGCCGAGCATCCCGTGGCGACGGGGCCGGACGGCTCGATGTTCTGGTGCGAGCGGGGGTCGAGCGCGGACGGGGCGCCCTTCGCCTGGTTCCTGGAGAGCGCCGACCAGGTGCTGGACGAGGACCGAACGGCCCTGGTGCGCGGGGTCTGGCCGGACCTGGCCGGGCAGCAGGGGCCGGTGGTGCTGGAGATCTCCGCCCGGCGCACGCCGCAGGGGCCGGCGCGGCGGGCGCCGGCGGTGGCCCTGGCGCCGGGACAGGCGC
>JBMOEP010000348.1:0-2561 GCA_049314675.1 Phenylobacterium sp. | reverse complement strand
TCCAGCGGGTCACCCCGGCAAGCCGGATTTCGCCCGCCGTCTCGACCGGCTGGAGGACAAAGGCCCGGCCGTCCCGGGCGGGCAGGGGCTCGGGCGCCGCCAGCCCCGCCGCGCGCAGGGCGGCCGTCCAGACCCGCTCTGCCTCCAGTTCGGCCGCTGAATTGTAGCCTGGCCGGTGGAGGCGCAGGACCCAGTCCTCACCGCTCGTCCCATCCGTCAGGCGGAAGGTGACGTTCTCGGAGACGGTGACGAGGGTCAGGCGGGGTTCGGCGACCGGGAAGGCCAGCGCGGCTTCGCGGGCGGCCGCTAGAAAGAGCCGCTCGGCCTCATCCCGCTCCATGCAGGGCGTCCAGCGTCGCGTCGAAGGCGGGCAGGAAGGCCTCGGCGTCGGCCTGGCTGAAGACCAGGGGCGGGCGAATCTTGACCACGTTGTTGAAGGCGCCGGCGTTCGAGGTCAGGAAACCCCGGTCCTTCAGGCCGTTGCAGACCGCCCGGGCCCCTGCGAGGTCAGGGGCGCCATCGGGCCCGACCATCTCCACCCCCAGGAAGAGGCCGCAACCGCGGGCGTCGGCCACGCCGGGCCAGCGCCCGACCCTGGCCTTCATTTCCGCCTTGAGGAAGGCCCCGACCCGCCCGGCATTGGCCAGCAGGCCCAGGGCCTCGATCTCGTCGAGTACGGCATTGCCCGCCGCCGCCTGCAGGGGACTGGAGGCGAAGGTATTGAAATAGCGGGTCTTCGAGCGGAAGGTCTCCACCAGGCTTCGGGAGGCGGTGGTGGCCGACAAGGGTAGGCCATTGCCCATGGGCTTGCCCGTAACCACGATGTCCGGCGTGAAGCCGGTGACCTCGTACCCCCACCAGCGCCCGGTGCGCCCGTATCCGGCCTGGACCTCGTCGGCGATGATGAGCCCCCCCCGGGCGCGGATCCGGGCAGCGGCCCTTTCCATGAAGCCGGGCGGGATGTCCGGCAGGCCTTCATTGGCCAGGATGGAGCAGACGATCAGGGCCGCAATCCCGTCGCCGGAGGCCTCCAGGGCGTCCATGGCCCGGTCGAGGCCGGCCAGGTAGGCCTCTGTCAGGGCCTCGCCGGACAGGCCCGGCTCCGGTGTCCGGAAGGTCTGGGGAAAGGCAAAGCTGCGGAAGCCCTGCGACCGGTCCGAGCCCGCCGGCAGTCCGCTCATGGCGCCCACCAGCTGGCTGTTGCCGTGGTAGGTGGCGTCCGTGCAGAGGATGCCCCGACGGCCCGTGGCCATGCGGGCCATGCGCAGGGCGATCTCGCTGGCTTCGGTCCCCGAGCAGGAGAAGATCACGCTCTCCGCAAAGTCGCCATGCAGGCCGACCACCCGCTCGGCCAGGCGGATGATGTCCTCGTGCAGGTAGCGGGAGTGGACGTTCAGCGTCGCCTGCTGGCGCCCGATGGCCTCGGCCACCCGGGGGTTGCCATGTCCCACGCAGGGCACGTTGTTGTACATGTCCACATAGCGTCGCCCCTCTGCGTCGAAGAGCCAGGCGCCTTCCCCGCGGACAATGTTCAGGGGGGTTTCGTAGAACAGGGCGGCCCCCGCGCCGAAGGCCCGGTTGCGGCGCTCCAGCAGGCCGTCAGACAACCGCAGGGCCCCCGTTGACGATGGACCAGGCGCGGGCGGCGAAGCGCTGGATCGAGGGATAGGCCTCGACATACCGATCCGACGAGGCGTTGCCGTCCAGGCCGCGCTTGTAGACGCCCTGGTTGATGGCTGCGATGCGGAACAGGGTGAAGGCCAGGTAGAAGCTCCAGTCCTTCAGGGGCGGGCGGCCCGAGGCCTCGGAATACATCTCGAACATCTCGGCCTGGGAGGGAATGCCCAGGTCGGTGAGCGTTTTCTGGGACGTCTCGCCCATCATGAAGAGGGTCGTGTAGGCGACATCGGAATAGGGATCACCGAGGGTCGACAGTTCCCAGTCCAACACGGCCTCGAGCCTGGGCTCCGTCGGGTGCAGCATGCAGTTGCGGATCGAGAAGTCGCCGTGGACGATCCGCGTCTCGCTCTGCGCCGGCATGTTGGCCGGCAGCCACGCCATCAGGCTTTCCATGTCGGCATGGTCGTCCGTCTGGGCGGCCTTGTACTGGCGCACCCAGCGGCTGATCTGGCGCTCGTAGTAGTTGCCGGGCCGCCCATAGTCGGACAGGCCGACCGCGGCGGGGTCGACCGCGTGCAGCCGGGCCAGGACCTTCAGGTAGTCGGTAAAGATCGCCCGGCGCTCGGCCGGGGCCATGCCAGGCAGGGAGGGGTCGAGGAAGATCCTGCCCTTCACCCAGTCCATGACAAAGAACTCGGAGCCAATGACCGAAGTGTCCTCGCAGTGAAGGCGCACGGTGGGCACAGGCACGCCGGAGCCCCCCAGGGCCTTGAGTACGGTGTACTCCCGGCCGACCTGGTGGGCCGAGGGCAGGAGGTCGCCGGGCGGCTTCTTGCGCACGACCCAGCTCCGGTCGTGCGACTGGATCAGGAAGGTAGGGTTGGAATGCCCGCCTTCAAACTGGCGCACGGTCAGGGGGCGGCGGAAGCCCTCCAGCCGTC